>JBQCEI010001133.1:0-2985 GCA_051960375.1 Aureliella sp.
CCCCTGCTCGGATTGTCAGTTTTGGGCCGAGACACTTAGAATGAGGGCTTATCCGCTTCGAAGAAATTTTCAGTAAGAAACCGACTATGTTCGAATCGCTCCAAGAGGGACTGCAGTCAGCCTTCAAGACCCTCCGCGGCAAGGGAAAGCTGACCGAAGCGAACATGCGCGAGGGCCTGCAACTGGTCGAGCAGGCCATGCTCGAGGCCGACGTCAGCTACAGCGTGATCCGTTCCTTCATGGACCAGGTCACCGAGCAGGCCCTCGGTCAAAGGGTGCTCCTGTCGCTCAAGCCGCAGGAAGAGCTGATTCGAATCGTCTACGAGCAACTGGTCGCCATCCTCGGGCCGGTCGACGTCTCGATCCCGATGCGCCGCGAGGGCGTGACACTGCTGATGCTCTGCGGCCTGCAGGGTGCCGGCAAAACGACCACTTGCGGCAAGCTGGCTCAGCTGCTGAAAGAACAGAAGGTTGCGCCATTTCTGGTGGCGGCCGACTTGCAGCGTCCGGCGGCCATCGAGCAGTTGCACGTCATCGGCCGCCAGCTCGGCGTGCAGGTCTACAGCCAGACCGGCGCCAGCGACCCGGTGCAGGTTTGCCGCGACGGCCTGGCCCAGGCCAAGGCCGCCAGCGCCTCGGTCGTGATCCTCGATACCGCCGGCCGGCTGGCGATCGACCAGGAGCTGATGCAACAGCTGACCGAGATCGACCGCCGGCTCAATCCCGATCAGGTGTATCTGGTCGTCGACGGCATGACCGGTCAGGACGCGGTCAATTCGGCCGCCGCCTTCAACGAGGCGCTCGACCTGGACGGCGTGATCATGACCAAGCTCGACGGCGACGCCCGCGGCGGCGCGCTGCTGAGCGTCAAGCAAGTGACGCAGGTGCCGATCAAGTTCATCGGTACCGGCGAGCACCTGGACGCGCTCGAACCGTTCCGCCCCGAGTGGATGTCCAGCCGCATCCTCGAGATGGGCGACATCCTGGCGATGGCCCGCGAGGCGCATCGCATCATGGACGACCGCGAGCGCGAGAAGCTCGAAGAGCGAATGGCGGCCGGCCAGTTCACGCTCGACGACTTCAAAGGCCTGCTCGAGAAAATGGCTCGACCGGGGTTGATGCAGAAGATGATGGCGCTGATGCCCGGCATGGGCGAAATGCGCAAGATGCTCGAAGGGACCAACGCCGACGGCGAAATGCAAAAAATGATCGGCGTGATCAATTCGATGACGCCTGCCGAGCGCCGCAATCCGAAGATTATCGATACGCCGCGGCGGCACCGCATCGCCAAAGGGGCGGGCACCCAGCCGGCGATGATTACCCAGCTGATCAAGCAGTTCGGCATCATGGCCCCGCTGATGCAAATGGCCACCGGCAAAGGGGCCGGCGACCGCGTGCAGATGCTACAACAACTACAGCAAAGCATGATGAACGACCCGTCGATGGGGGGCATCCGCACCAAAGGCTCGACCGGCAAGCGGCTGACCCCGAAGGAACGCGAGCGAATGCAGAAAGAGCGGGAAAAGCAGCTGCGGAAGCTCAAAAGAAAGAAACCTTAGTGAAAAAACCGGCTCGCCAAGTCAGCCGGCTTTCGCTAAACTAGTGCCCCTGACCATTTAGCAGAGATATTTTTGTTCGCAGGAGACCCTACGTGGCGGTCCGAATTCGTTTGAAGAAAATGGGACGTAAAGCTCGCCCTTTCTACCGTCTTTGTGCCACCGATGTGCGCAACCCCCGGGACGGCAAGGTGATTGAAGAGCTCGGCATCTACGATCCGATGGTGGCCGATACCGACGCACGCGCCATTCTCAAGAGCGAACGGATCGATTACTGGCTGAGCGTCGGAGCCCAGCCCAGCGACTCGGCTCGCACCCTGATCAAGACGTACGGCACGGGCGGCACCCACTTGGCCACGCAAAAGACCGCTCTGGAAGCGATCAAGAGCAAGCGCCGTAATCAGCCGCTGGCCGCCGCGCAAGCTGCTCCGGCTCCCGCCCAAGCGCCTGCCGAGTAGTCGCCCCACCTGGACCGACTCTTTACCGCGGAGACGCGGAAAGCGCAGAAAACACTCCGCGCTCTCCGCGCCACCGCGGTAAAAAATTGGCGACGTCGGCCCAGAGCTGAGAACTTGGCAGAGCGTCATGCGATTCGACGTCGTCACCCTCTTCCCGGAGATCTTCTCGGGCTATCTGGCTGAGAGTCTCCTCAGCAAAGCGATCGACCGAGGGCTGATCGAAGTCCAGGTACACGATCTCCGCCGCTGGTCGAAGAACAAACACCACAAAGTCGATGACCGCCCGTTCGGCGGCGGCCCGGGGATGCTGATCCAGGTCGAACCGGTGGTTGAATGCATCGAAGCGGTTCGCGCACTGAGCCCCGATCCCGGCCGGCTGATTCTACTCAGCCCGCAAGGCCGACGGCTCAACCAAGGTCTGGTAACCGAGCTAGCGACCGAGCAACGCTTGATCCTGCTGTGCGGACGCTACGAGGGATTCGACCAGCGGGTGATCGACCTGCTCAAGCCCGAAGAGATCAGCCTGGGCGACTTCATTCTCAATGGCGGCGAAGTCGCGGCCATGGCGATCATCGACTCGGCGATCCGCTTGGTGCCTGGCGTGCTGGGGGACGAACGGAGCAGCCAAGAGGACTCGCACTCGACCGAAGGCTGGCTGGAGTTTCCGCAGTACACCCGCCCGCGCGAGTACCGCGGCTTGGCCGTCCCCGACGTGCTGCTCAGCGGCAACCACCAAGACATCGCCGCCTGGCGCGCCGAACAAAGCGCCCGCCGCAGCCGCCCCAGCCCCTGAGCCTTCGTGTGGCACTGGCTATGCCAGTGTCTTCTGCTTCGGAGTACCCAAGCTGACAAGAGGTTGCGACGCCCCAACACGACTGGACCCGGACGTACCAGAGGCCGACTCGGCATTGGCAAATCAGCGGGTGTCATGAGCCTGGACACTTCGAACAGGAAGACACTGGCATAGCCAG
>JBQCEI010001134.1:0-5674 GCA_051960375.1 Aureliella sp.
CATTGGCCTCACCGGCCCGGCCATAAAAGTCGGCCAGTTCCACGAGCGGCGCGCCTTCCGAGATCGCCAAGCCACGACGGTACCACTTCACCGATTCGGCATAGTCGCCAGCCAACAGCAGATAAGCCCGGGCACGGGCTTGAAAAACGGCTGCCGTACACGCGGCCTCATACTGCGCTCCTGCGGAAGCTGCCGGAAGGTTCCCGGCAATTTGGGCGGCCACCTCGCGGCAACTAATGCCCATGAGAAAGGCATCGAGAGCCTGCAGGTAGATGGTGATCTGCTCGATGTTTGCCGGCACAACCTCCTGGCACGCCTTGGCGGCCTTTTCCACTTCCGCCGTAAGCCAGGCATCATCGCGGACATGCGCCACGACGCGTTCGAGCCCCTCTTCACGGTTCAGGGACTGGCATTTCACGAGCGCCATCGCCATGGAATAGCACAGCACGCCATGAAAATTGTCGTGCATCCTGGCAGCCAGTTCACCCTCCGCTTCCAGTTGCCGGCCGTGACGCACGAGCGTTTGAGCCTGGTCGAAAAGGCGCGAAGCCTCCGGAGAAATGTCCTTCTCGGGAACGTTGCCCGGTCCTTCCAGCCACCGCACGGTCCATTTCACCGTGGTGGATTCAATGGCTATCGAGTCGGTCTCGCTGGCTTTCTTCACCTCGGCCTGCGCGCCGCGCGGCAATTCTGCGTCGGTGAGTAGTCGGTAAGCCGTGTAGATATCCAGAGCGTGAACAACCTTAACCCCGGCCCGTCGTCCGCGGTCGACCAGGTCGTCGGGGTGGCCCGTGTTTTCGTCGCGCTGCGAGGCAATTCCTGCAGGTATGACGATGAGCTTCTTACCGGCCTTGGCTGCGCCGTCGATCTTGTGAGCGATGCCGCCCACCGGACCGATCATGCCATCGGGATTAATGGTGCCGGTCATCGTGGCGTCGGGCCGCAGGGCATCACCGCGACTGGCCGCCAGCACGCCGATCGTCATCAATGCTCCGGCGCTGGGGCCATCGATGTGTCCCCGGATATTAAACATGGTTTGCATGGTCATTGGAGCAAAGTCGGTCAGTTCGGCCGCCGTGAGCGAGGCAGTCCACCCCGCGGCGAGCCACTGAGGTCCCGCGCCGCCCACCTCGCTCTCGAGAAACCCAACCCGCACGACACCCGGCGCCTCGCCACCGACGGTGATCGTCAGCGGATGGCAACTTCCCTGCGAGCGGCCCTCGGCATCCTTAAAAACTGCCACCGGCCAAACCACCACTCGCCGCGAAGACAACGGTGCGCTCGCGCTGGCTTTGGGTGGCAGAGCTTCGGTAGGCAGGAATTGGTAGCCCGCGATCGCGGCTGAACCGTCGGTCGACGTTACGCCGTTGCGGGTACTGCCTGTATAGCGGTCTGCGCCCGCAAGAATCTTTACCCGCACGATTCCCTGCTGGCCGGCTTTCAACGCGCCGGCATGGACCGCGGCGGTCGCAAGGTGCGAAACATCTGCGTAGATGTCTGTCCCGACGACGGTGCCATACGTCGTGCCCCGGACGTCGAATGCAAAGATCTCGCCCACGCGCTCGCGATAGTCGCGCAGGTCGTAAGGAGTGCGAGGTTCCGCGACGGAAGGCTTTTGCCCAGCGTCGCCGGGCGCTGGCTTAGGCAGAGGCGTCTCTCGGGGAAGAAACTGGTAACTGGTGTACCAGTCCCCATGATCGCGCGACGTAACGCCGTTGCGAGTACTGCCAACATAGCTGCCTTGGTCCGGCAGAATTTTGACTTTCACAATTCCCCGCTCGCCATCTTGCAACACACCCGCGTGGACTGCGGCCGCGGCGAGCTCCGAGTAATCGATGTAGGTATCCGTTCCCCAGACGCTGCCATGAGTCGTACCGACGACTTCAAACGCGAGCGTCTGACCGACGCGATCGCGGTACTCGCGCAGGTTTCCTGGGTCTGCCAAGGCGGCTGACGTGCCCGATTTCGAGCTTCCCGGCAGCGACTCCGGCACAGCCATCTTCTTGGAGACAAACTGGTAACTCGCGATCCAGGCCCCGTAATCACGAGAAGTTACACCATGGCGAGTGCTGCCGGAATAGCGGCCTTGATCGGGCAGAATCTTGACGCTCACAATGGCCCGCTCGCCCACTTGCAGTACACCGGCATGTACCGCAGCGGTAGCCAGGTGCGAGTCGTCCGAGTAGATATCCGTTCCATAGACAGTGCCATCGTTCCTGCCTACGACTTCAAACGACAGTGTCTCACCGACACGATCACGGTAACCGCGTAGGTTTTCGGGCGTGCTCGCACTGGGTGCTTGAGCTTTTTCCTGTGCGCCGGAGCACTGCGGTCGGACTGCAACGGCGACCGCGGCAATGCCTACGGTCAAGATGGCCTGAACGACGAATCTCATAATCGGTCGGCTTTGTGAAAGCAGCAGGCACTCTGCTAAACGCGACTCGGGCACATCGGCTGTGCACGAGTACTGGATGCCCTGAGGATAAGCCCGGCCGGCCAAGACGGTCAAGCAAATCGAACCTTACGACAAGACGAAGAAGAGCCAAGAGGTGTCAGGGGAGAGAGCAACGCTGACAAGACCGGCGCCTGGGGTTGTCACCCTAGGCTATCGCAGGTCGCCGCTAGCGCGGCTAGCAGAACTGGGTGCGAGGAAGGCACGATCTGCGACCTCCGCGCTCTCTGCGTCTCCGCGGTAAACCGGCATCACGGCCGTGACGCTTTGAGGTGGTGCCGATTTCACGGACAGTCCAGTCCTTAGCGTGTGACTTACTGACTGGACTCGAATTGGATCGGAGTGAGATAGTCGAGGGCTGAGTGCTTGCGGCGAAAGTTGTAGTACTCGATGTACTCGGCGATCTCTCGCCATGCCTCTCGACTACTGTTGTATTCGGTCATCTCGAGCTCAGTCTTGATCGTTCCGAAGCACGATTCCATGAAGGCGTTGTCGTAGCAGTTATCGGGTCGCGACATGCTCTGGCGCATGCCGGCTCGCTGAAGCGTTTGCCGGTACTCTCTGCCGGCATACTGGCCTCCACGGTCGGTGTGATGGATCAGGCCTGCTGACGGCTGACAGGCAGCGATCGAGTTCCTCAGAGCTTGCAGCACGAGCTCTTCGGTCATGTCATCGCTCAGATGCCAGCCGACGATGCGGCGCGAATACACATCCATCAGCATGGCCAGGTACAAGAACCCGCAGTCAGCCGACGGCACATAGGTAATGTCGCCCACCCATACCTGTCCGACTCTAGTGATCGCTTCCTCGGTAAGCAGCAGGTTCGGGTTGTAGCCTAAGCGGTGCCGGCTCTCGGTGCTTCGAGGCTTAAAACTCTTGGGCTGGATAGCACGAAGTCCCTGGGATTTCATGAGTCTTGCCACTCTTCGGCGGCTGCAGGCATGGCCTTCGTCGGCCAGCGTAGCAACGATCCTTCGTGAACCATAACGCCGCCTGTGCTCGCGAAAGATCTCGGTCACCCTAGTACCAAGGACTGCATCGTTCTGCTGCCCAATAGTCTCAGGAGGTTGTCTCCAGGCGTAGTAAGCGCTGCGACTAATACCTAGGACCTCGCAGATCTGCGCTGTGGGAACGCTCAGTTCATCGGCCACTGCCTGGGCCACCGCATACAAGTCGCTTAATCGCTCCGGCCTAAAATAGCCAAAGCTTTTTTTAGGATGTCTCGTTCACGCTCGACGCGATGCAGCTCGGCCTGAAGCTCTCGTACTTTGGCTTCAAGCGATCCGGCCACAGGTCCGGAGCTCGTGACCAGTTCCTTCTTCCACTTGTAGAGCAGATTCGTACGAGGCAGCCCAAGCCGCTCGACAATCGAACTGGCTGAGTGGCCATCCAAGAGCATCTGAACCGCCTCTTGCTTGAACTCTTGAGTAAAGACTCGTCGAGTTCGCTTCTCTCGCTTTACGTCCTTGGGCATCCTGCCGTCTCCTTATGGCTGCCATTCTATGGAGACTGGACTGTCCGCGAAATCGGCACCACCTCACTTGTCGGCGCGGATGGAATTGGGGGCCAAAAGAAAAGAGCCCTCGATCCGTGGCGATCGAGAGCTCAAAGTGCATCCGTCGAAATCGTGTTTGGGCCAGTGGAGCGAAAGGGAGTTGAACCCTCGACCTCTACATTGCGAACGTAGCGCTCTCCCAACTGAGCTACCGCCCCAGAATCTGCAAGTCCGGAGCCCAACAGTGCGGCTGAGAGGGCTTGAACCTCCACGTGCATTTCTGCACTCTAGGCCCTCAACCTAGCGCGTCTGCCAATTCCGCCACAGCCGCAACTTGTTGGATTCCCGTCGATCCTGAATCGCACGTCGCCTCGGTCACCTGCGGCTGCCAGTCTTTGGAAAGGAGGCGGCCGATCGATGCGAGCAACGGTCGAATCAAGAGAAATGTAGTCTAGCGCCCCCAGCCAAACCGTCAAGGCTGGCTCGCCGGATCGCGCATCTTTTTGCCGGCATCGCACGCTGCGAAAACGCCAATTCTCGCCAGGCGATCAAGTTTCGCGCCCGGTCGTGCCGATTATAATGGCTGGCACCGATACTTGACTAAGTTGCTCATATTGGTAAACATTGGTTGCCAACGAGCCAACACCGAGGTCACGAAATGCAGCCATTACGCGTCGTGCGAGGGACCGAGCCTGCTCAGGTTCCCGCGATTCCCGAACAACTCGAACCGACCGATGAATTGCTAGCTGAGCTAGCGCGGGCCAGCGAACGGCTCGAATCGGCCACGCCCGAGCAGATTCTCAAGTGGGCCGTCGATCGCTTCGCCCCGCGGTTCACCATGGCCACCGCCTTCGGTCCCGAAGGCATGTGCATCATCCACATGCTGGCCGGGATCGCTCCGGATACGCCGATCTTCAATCTCGACACCGGCTACCAATTCGCCGAGACGCTCGAGCTCCGCGAACGCGTGAAAGAACGCTACGGCATCGACGTCGAAATGAAGCGGCCGCAGCAGACGGTCGCCGAGTACGAAGCGGCCAACGGCGGGCCGGTTTATAGCCACGATCCCAATCGCTGCTGCTTGCAGCGCAAGATTCAAGTGCTCGAAGAGGCCGCTCGCGGCTTCCATGCCTGGGCCAGCGCCATCCGTCGCGACCAGAGCGATGACCGAGCCCGGGCGCCGATCGTCGGCTGGGACAAGAAGTTCAAGCTCGTGAAGGTGAGCCCCTTGGCCAACTGGACCAAGAAGCAAGTCTGGGCCTTGATCATGAGCGAAAACATTCCTTACAACCCTTTGCACGATCAAGGCTACACGAGCATCGGTTGCTGGCCGTGCACGCGAAGCATTCTGCCGGGCGAAGACGAACGGGCGGGTCGCTGGAGTGGCTTTGCCAAGACCGAATGCGGATTGCATACGCAGAGCTGAGCGGTCGCCATGCAGTTGCCTATCAAAGCTCACTATGCCACGGTCGCCATGCTGGCCCTGGCTCAGAACTTCGAAAGCGGCCAGCCGGTGACGGCTAGGGCGATTGCCGACGATCACGACATCCCATCGCAGTTCCTGGTACAGATCCTTCAGCAACTGCGAGCCGCCGGCATGATCTCGAGCACGCGCGGCTCCAGCGGCGGCTTTCGCCTCGAGCGCGAGCCCTCTACGATCAGCCTGGCCGACGTCATCGAAGCGGTCTGTCCAGCCTCGAACGCCGCAACGCCTCGCAGCTCTTCGC
>JBQCEI010001135.1:0-4067 GCA_051960375.1 Aureliella sp.
TGCCGGCCAAGCGCCGCTCGCAGGGCTTCTTCGGGGGAGACCAGGTGGCTGGAATCGTTCTCGTCCTGGGTGACGGCCAGCTGCACGCCCTGGATGGTGCCATTGAATGCATTGCCTATCGGTCCGTAGTCGGTTGAGACCGGGGCGCCGGAGTCTTCGCCAACGTCGCAGCCATCGTCAGCAGAGAAGATCAGCCCTTGCGTCATCGGAACGTCCCCTTCGCCGACAGTCTGGCCGTCAACCAGCAGCGTCACGTGGCCTCCTTTGCCAACTCCGCCTCCCGCATAGCGAAACTCCATGCGGACTTGATGCTCGCCCTGCGGAATCGGGTCCTTCGATTCAACGAAATAGCGATTCAGGCCTACCACGTTGTAGCAATACTTCAGCTTGCCTCCCTTCGCATACAGCGACCAGCCGCCGATGTTGGCTCCTTGGGCGACGATTACTCCCTCGGCGCCACTTGCGGGCACATCGACTCCGGCGGTGACCGAATGCGACTTATTCTTGAGGTTCACTACGCAGCTCTCTCCCAGCCGCCCCATGCCCGCGAATAGCAGCTGCGTGTTGCCGCGCACCAGTTGCGGGCGACCGGCGGTATCGGGGTTCATCCGCTTTTCGGTTTGATCATCCAGCGGCAGCACGTGAAAGCGCGTAGCCTCGATCAGAAATTGACGCTGCAACTCGTGCAGCTTTTCGGGCATCTCCTTGGCCAGGTTTTTCGACTGCGTCCAATCCTGATCGGAGTAGAGCTCCCAAACATCTTCATCAAAGGCGGGCACTTTGGCGCCGACCAGCGTCCAGGGCAATCGGTGCCGAGTGACGGCGGTCCAGCCTTTGTGGTAGATGCCGCGGTTGCCGAAGATCTCGAAGTACTGCGTCTCGTGCCGCTCGGCGGCATCGGCGTCATCGAACGAGTAACACATGCTGACCCCTTCGATCGGCCGCTGCTGAATGCCGCACACCGATTCGGGCTGCGGCAGCCGGGCCGCTTCGAGAATGGTCGGGGCGATGTCGATCACGTGATGGAACTGCGATCGAATTTCCCCCTTGGCTTTAATTCCTTTGGGCCAACGGACGACTGCGCCGTTGCGCGTGCCGCCCCAGTGTGAGGCGACCTGTTTGGTCCACTGATACGGAGTGTTGAGCGCGTGTGCCCAGCCGACGGCATAGTGGTTGTAGGAATCCGGGCCGCCGAGTTTATCGAGCCGCTGCATCAGAAATTCCGGCGTCTCCAGATTGGACAGTCCATTGAAGTTGATCATCTCATTGAACGTGCCATGAAACGTTCCCTCAGCCGACGCGCCGTTGTCGCCGACAATGTAGAAGACCAGCGTGTCGTCGAGCACGCCGAGCTTTTCCAGCCCCTCGATCATGCGGCCGATATGATGGTCGGTGTATTCCATATAGCCGGCATACACTTCCATCTCACGGCTCAAGACCGGCCGCAGCGCTTCGGGCATCGCGTCCCAAGCGGGCATTTCCTCTGGGCGAGCAGTCAGTTGGCAGTCGGCGGGAATAACACCGAGCTCCTTTTGGCGGGCGAAGGTTTCTTCGCGGAGCTGGTCCCAACCGGCGTCGAACTTGCCTCGGTACTTGTCGGCCCATTCTTTCGGCACATGGTGCGGCGCATGCGTTGCGCCGGGAGCGAAGTACACGAAGAAGGGCTTATCGGGAGCGAGCACTTTCTGCTGGCCGATCCACTTCATCGCCTTGTCGGTCATGTCTTCCATGAAGTGGTAGCCTTCCTCGGGCGTCCGCTTCAGCTCGACCGGCGTCGTCCCTTCGTACAAAGTCGGATACCACTGATTCGCTTCACCCCCGAGGAAGCCATAAAAATATTCGAAGCCGCCCCCTCCGCTCGGCCAGGCGGTGAAAGGCCCCGTCGGACTGGTTTGCCATACCGGCACTTCGTGGCACTTGCCAAACTGTGCGGTGGAATAGCCGTTGAGCTTGAGCGTCAGGGCTAACGGCGCGATCGAGTTAGGAAGTACCGAACTGTAGCCCGGCGCGCCGCTGGCCAGCTCGGTGATGTTGCCCATTCCGCAGGAGTGATGATTGCGGCCGGTCAGCAGGGCTTGTCGAGTCGGCGAACAGAGAGCCGTGGTATGGAAGCGATTGTAGCGCAGCCCTTGCGCGGCGAGCGTTTCGAGAGTCGGCGTCCGGCAAGGCCCGCCGAAGGTGCTCGATGCCCCGAAGCCCGCATCGTCGATCAGAATGATCACCACATTGGGCGCGCCCTTGGGCGGACGCAACTCTTCGATCGGAGGAAACTGAGTCTCCGGATCTTTTGCGTCATAAGTAATCATCCCCGGCCGCTGTGTGTTCGGCATCGGCAGATGCGAGCGGTGCTTGTGCTCGATCGCGCTCGAGCGGCTCGCTCGACTCGTGCTCGGCTGGGCAAAACTCGACGCCGCCATGCAGCCAGCCAAGCACACAACGCCGCATACGCGCACGGCTCGCACCATAAGCAATATCATGCTGTCACTCCGCGACAACGGGCCAAGACGATCGTGACTCGCCGCTCCGAATGCAACGGCTATTCCGAGCCTCGTGATTGTCGCTGTCAGCCGGAAAAGCGTAGCGTTTTCGGTGATCCGTCTGCTCTTTGAGCGCCCGCCTTCGCACACGCGAGGATGTGCGTTGTGGCACAATGGCCCAGTCAACCATTCTTCTTCGTGTCTTTTGTGTCTTGGTGGTAAATCATTGGAACCACGCAGACACTAAGACACGAAGACACTAAGACACCATGTAACCCGACGCGTACGCGAGGGACGAAGCCGCCGTAAAGGTTCGACAAACCATCCCTTCTGCCAAGGCTGAACATATCTCCGCTCCAGCCCCTCGCCCCGCTTCGGAGAGAGGGGTCGGGGGTGAGGGGGCTTCAAGAAGCGTGGCTCTGTGGCGGGTTCGTCCCTCGCTTACGCGTCGGGTTACAAGCACCGCGCAACTTCAAAACTTGCGTATATGAAAGCCACTTACTTTGCCAGACAAACGAAAACATCGCGGTCCGCATCCCGAGGATGACGAGCTCTTTGCGCCGAAGTACGAGCCGCGGCTGCGCGAGGCGACGCGCGATTTGAGTTGGTTGCTGACCAAGGGCTATGCGGGGACCTCGGCGCTCAAGCTAGTGGGGGATCGCTATGAGCTCGATGCGCGGCAGCGATTGGCCGTGGCGCGGTGCGCCTGCGCAGACCCAAGCGCCGCGCGGCGACGGCAGCATGAAGTGGCCGCTGCGGAACTGGCTCAGCAAGAATTATGGATCGACGGCTACAACGTGCTCACGTCGATCGAAGCCGCGCTCTCCGGCGGCGTGATCCTGCATGCCCGCGACGGCAGCTACCGCGACATGGCCAGCATGCACGGCAGCTATCGCAAAGTCGAAGAGACGCTCCCCGCCCTGCACATCCTCGGCGAACTGATGGCCCAGTGGAACGTGGCGGCTTGCCGCTGGATTCTCGACCAGCCGGTTTCCAACAGCGGCCGGCTGAAAGCGCTGTTGCAAGAACTGGCCGGCGAGCGGAATTGGAACTGGTCGGCCGAGCTGGTTCACAATCCCGATGCGCTGCTGATCCGTTCGCCCAAAATCGTCGCTTCGGCCGATAGCCAGATACTCGAGCATGCCGAGCGCTGGTTCAGTTTGGCGCGGGTTGCGATTGAAGAGCGGGTTGGCCAGGCTTGGGTGGTCGATCTATCGGCCTAGGCGGCCAGGGAGGAAGACGGGGAACCACCAAGACACGAAGACACCAAGAAAACCCGGAGGGCGCCGGCCCGTCTAAAGGCGCAATAACACTCTTGTTGTGCCCTTTATGAGTTTTGACAGTGCAGTACAGCAATCGGTTCTAAGTCCCGGTTGGGACGGCAGCCCATGCCGGCGGCGCGAGCCGCCGGATTGAATCAGCGCAGTGAGAGTAAGTCCCGAAGGGACGACAGAGGAAGCGCGAAGACGTGTTCCGAGAATGGCTGTCGTCCCTTCAGGACTGGATGATCGATTAGGCGCCCGCTCTACCGGCGGCTCGCGCCGCCGGCATGGGCTGCCGTCCCAACCGGGACTTAGAACCGATTGCTGT
>JBQCEI010001136.1:0-6709 GCA_051960375.1 Aureliella sp.
TTTACCGCGGAGAACGCGGAGAGCGCTGAGAAAACAAGATGCTCGCCATGCTTTCAACTCTTTCACGTGCCGCTTTGGTATGCACGCTCGTGAGCTGCATCGCGCCGGCCCTTTCAGCCCAGCCGGCAAACAAGCCAGCTGCGGCCAAGCCGAACATCGTCATCATTCTGGCCGACGACTTAGGCTATGCCGATGCGAGCTGCTACGGCGGCAAGATTCAAACGCCGAACATCGATCGCCTGGCCAGCCAAGGCATGCGGCTGACCGATGCGCACACCACCTCGTCGGTCTGTTCACCGACGCGTTATGGCTTGCTGACCGGACGCTATAACTGGCGATCGAAGCTGCAGAGCGGCGTACTAGGCGGCCTGAGCCCGCGGCTGATCGAGCCAGACCGCATGACGATCGCCTCCATGCTGAAGGAACAGGGCTACCACACGGCGGCTTTCGGCAAGTGGCACCTCGGCATGGACTGGGCCGTCAAACCGGGAACCCACGTCAGCGCGCTGAACATCGAGCCGCGCGAGCAGGTGTTCAACGTCGACTACGCCAAGCCGATTGCCAACGGCCCGAACAGCGTCGGCTTCGATTATTACTTCGGCATCGCCGCTTCGCTCGACATGGTTCCGTACACGTTCATCGAGAATGATCACGTCGTGGCCCTGCCGACCGAGGATCGCGATTTCCCGATGATGCGCGATCGCAATCCGAAGGCGCGAACGCGCAAAGGGCCGACCGCACCCGACTTCGAAGCCGCCGACGTCCTGCCGACGCTCGCTCGCAAGTCGGTCGAATATATCGACGCTCGCGCCGCCGACGCGCAAAAGGGCCAGCCCTTCTTTATGTATGTTCCGCTGGCTAGTCCCCACACGCCAATCCTGCCGCTCGACCAGTGGCTGGGCAAGAGCGGCATCAATCCGTACGCCGACTTCGTCATGCAGACCGACGCCGCCGTGGGAGAGATCCTCGCCGCCCTCGAGCGCAATGGACTGAGCGACAACACGCTGGTCGTCTTCACCAGCGACAACGGTTGTTCGCCGCAAGCCCAGTTCGAGGAACTTGCCGCGCACGGTCATCATCCGAGCGGCCCCTTGCGCGGCCACAAGGCAGACATCTTCGAAGGCGGACTGCGCGTGCCGATGATCGCCCGCTGGCCGGGACAGATTCCTGCCGGGCGCACTTGCGACCAGATCGTCTGCCAAGCCGACCTGTTGGCAACGGCGGCTGAGATCGTCGGCAAGCAACTGCCCGACGACGCCGGCGAGGATAGCTGGAGCATCCTCGAGACACTCCGCACCGGACAGGCGAGCAAGCGCGAGCACTTGGTCTCGCACTCGATCAACGGCAGCTTTGCGATCCGTCGCGGCCCGTGGAAACTCGCTCTCTGCAAAGACTCCGGCGGCTGGAGCGCACCGCGCCCAGGCAGCAAACAAGCCCAAGGACTGCCGAGCGTCCAGCTGTACAATCTCGAAGAAGATCTCGGCGAACGCCACAACGTGGCCGAGCAAAATCCGGAGAAGGTTCGCGAGCTAACCGAGCTGCTCGAGCAAGTGGTCCAGCAAGGACGCAGCACGCCCGGCGCGCCGCAAAAGAACACCGTTCCGGTCAAGATTCGCAAAGGATCTTAACCGCGGAGACGCGGAGAGCGCGGAGTGGCGCAGAGGAAAGACTGTTTGGCCGTGACATTAACGCAGATGGTGAGAACGATAGCGATGAAGCGATACTCTACAACACTTTTGAAGCGGCTCAGCTTTGTGGTTGCTGCCGTCTCGGTTTGCGGATGCCTTGCCGCGCGCGTGGCGCAGGCCGCCGATGCTCAGAAGCCGAACATCATCTTGATCAACATCGACGATTTGGGCTACGGCGACATTGGCCCGTACGGCTCGAACAACAAGACGCCGAATCTCGATCGGATGGCCAAGGAAGGGCGGAGGCTGACGAGCCACTACGCCGCTCCGGTTTGCTCACCGTCGCGAGCCGCGCTGATGACCGGCTGCTATCCCAAGCGCTCGCTGCCGATCCCGCACGTGCTCTTTCCCGTGAGCGCCGTTGGCCTCAACCCCGACGAGGTCACGATCGCGGAAGTGCTGAAAGGGCAGGGTTATGCCACCGCTTGTTTCGGCAAGTGGCATCTGGGGGACCAAGCGGAGTTTCTGCCGACGCGGCAAGGCTTTGATGTCTACCTCGGTATTCCGTACTCGAACGACATGGGAACGGCGGCCGATGGCTCGAAGAGCAATTTCGGCCGACCGCTGCCTAAACCCAATCCTCAGCAACTGGCCCAGACGCAGCGCGAAGAAGACGGCGTGCGCGGCGCCGCCCAGCCGCCGTTGCCGCTGGTGGAAGGAGATAAAGTCGTCGGCCGCGTCCGGGCCGAAGAACAGGCCGAGGTCACGCGGCGTTACACCGAACGGACCATCGGTTTCATTCGCGACCACAAAGACGAACCCTTCTTTGTCTATTTGCCGCATAACGCCGTGCACTGGCCCGATTATCCATCGCAGGATTTCCGCGGCACCTCGCCCAACGGCCTGCTCGGCGACTGGATTCAGGAAGTCGACTGGAGCGTCGGTCAGATCCTGAACACGCTTCGCGAGCTGAAGCTGGACTCGAATACCTTCGTGCTGTTCACCAGCGACAATGGCGGACCGGTCAATCAAGGTGCTCACAACGGACCGCTCCGCGGCAGCAAAGGTTCGACGTTTGAAGGTGGCATTCGCAGCTGCTCGATCGCCTGGTGGCCGGGCAAGATTCCCGCCGGCACCCAGACCGCGGCGATCACCAGCATGATGGACGTGCTCCCGACGGTCGCTAAGCTGGCCGGAGCCGAATTGCCGAAGGACCGCAAGCTCGACGGCGTCGATATCTGGCCGGTGGTAACGGGCGATCCCGCCGAGCCGCCGCGCGATCACTTCTTTTACTTCCGCGGCCTCAAACTCGAAGCGGTCCGCTTGGGACCATGGAAGCTGCACTTGGCACTGGCCGACAATGCTCCAGGCAAGGCCAAGACTCAACCGATTCCACAGCTGTTCAACCTCAGCGAAGACATCGGCGAATCGAAGAATCTCGCAGATGCGCATCCCGAGATCGTGGCCAAGTTGCAGACGCTCGCCCTGTCGATGCAAGACGACCTCGGGCTCGACGGCAAAGGCCCCGGCGTTCGGCCGCTTGGACGCGTCGCCGACCCGCAGCCGCTGATCGCTCAAGACGGTGCGGTTCGAGAGGACGCGGTCGGGGCCAGCAAGTCGTTTCCGTAATTCGATTTTTACCGCGAAGGCGCGGAGAGGGCGGAGTAAGACGAGATGAAGCGAATCGCAGTTGCTTTAATCCTGTGTCTGGTGACGGCCGGCATGCGTCTGAGTGCATCGGCGGCCGATGCGCCTCGGCCGAACTTCTTGCTGATCCTCGCCGATGATCTCGGCTATGGCGATGTCTCGACGTATCACGCCTCGGATGTGCAGACGCCGCATCTGGATCGCTTGGCGGCCGATGGCATGCTGTTCACGGCGATGCGAGCCAACTGCACGGTTTGCTCGCCGTCGCGAGCGGCCCTACTCACCGGACGCTATCCCGATCGAGTAGGCGTGCCCGGCGTCATTCGGACGCAGCCCGAGAATTCGTGGGGTTACTTCGATCCGTCGGTGCCGACGCTCGCGGATGAACTCAAGCGAGCGGGTTACCACACCGGAATCGTCGGCAAGTGGCACCTGGGGCTCGAATCGCCCAACACGCCCAATGAACGCGGCTTCGATTTCTTCCACGGTTTTTTGGGCGACATGATGGATAGCTATGTCACGCATCGGCGACATGGCAACAACTACATGCGCTACAACGATCAAACGATCGATCCCGAAGGGCACGCGACCGATCTGTTTTCGCAGTGGGCCGTCGAATACATCCAAGAGCGGGCCAAGGCCCCAGACAAGCCGTTCTTCTTGTACCTGGCCTTCAACGCCCCGCACTTTCCGATCGAACCGCCCGCAGAGTGGCTGGCGAAAGTCAAGCAGCGCCAACCGCAGCTCGACGACGCGCGAGCCAAGAACGTGGCTCACGTCGAGCATCTCGACTGGGCGGTCGGCCGCGTGCTCGAGGCGCTGCAGAAAAGCGGCCTGGCCGACAACACGGTCGTCGCGTTCGGCTCGGATAACGGCGGCTCGCTGCCGCATGCGCAGAACAACGATCCATGGCGCGATGGCAAGCAGAGTCACTACGATGGCGGGCTGCGCGTGCCGTTCATGCTCCGCTGGCCGGGGCACGTCAAGCCTGGCTCGCGGAGCGATTACGCGGGACTCAACTTCGATTTGTTTCCGACGTTCGTCGAACTGGCCGGAGGCAAGCCTTCGCAGGAGCTCGATGCGGTGAGCCTGCTGCCGCTGCTCGAAGGCAAGCCGCTGAGTGAGCCTCGCGATCTTTACTTCACCCGTCGCGAAGGCGGATTGGCTTACGGCGGCAAGTCCTACGAAGCGATCATTCGCGGCGACTGGAAGCTGATGCAAAACGATCCTTACAGTCCGATGGAGCTTTACAACCTCGCAGAGGATCCGCAGGAAACGAAGAACCTCATCAAGAGCGATCGCAAAATTGTCAACGAGTTGTCGGCGTCGCTCCGGCTCCACATTCAGCGCGGTGGAGCGACGCCTTGGCAGAAGCCTGAGCGGTAAGTTTTTCACCGCGGAGTCGCGGAGTCGCGGAGTCGCGGAGAAATCGCAGGGAGATAGCGGAGAGAACCATGAACAGAAAACTTTGCACCACTCGCTTGGCGCGAGCCGTAGCTGTTTGCGCGCTTGCTTGCTCGGCGTTCCTCTCGTCGGCTGCTCACGCCGCTTCGCCCAAGCCCAACGTTGTCATCTTGCTGGCCGATGATGCGGGCTGGGGCGACTACGGGCATTCGGGAAATCGGCAGAGTTCGACAGCCAACATCGATTCGATCGCGCGCAGCGGCGTGTCGCTCGAGCGTTTCTTCGTCTGCCCGGTCTGCTCGCCGACGCGGGCGGAGTTCTTGACCGGTCGGTATCATCCGCGCGGCGGCGTGCGCGGCGTGTCCACCGGACAGGAGCGGCTCGACTTGGACGAATCGACGATCGCCGAGGCATTCCAAGCAGCCGGCTATGCCACCGGCGCTTTCGGCAAGTGGCATAACGGCAGCCAGTGGCCCTACCATCCGATGGCTCGCGGCTTCGATGAATACTTCGGCTACACGGCCGGTCACTGGGGCGAGTACTTCGATCCGCCGCTGGAAGACAAAGGCCGAATGATCCGCACCAAGGGCTACATCGTCGACATCTGCACCAACCGCGCGCTCGATTTCATCGATCGCAATCGCGAGAAGCCGTTTCTGTGTTACGTGCCATTCACCACGCCGCACTCGCCGTGGGCGGCCCCCGAGAAGAACTGGCAACATTACAAGGACAAACCAATCGAGCAGCGAGCGACTTTGCCAAACCAGGAAAAGATCGACGAAACGCGATGCGCTCTGGCGATGCTCGAGAACCAAGACGAAAACGTCGGCCGCGTGCTGAAGAAGCTCGATGAGCTCAAGCTGGCCGACAACACGATCGTCGTTTACTTTTCGGACAATGGCCCAAACAGTTGGCGTTGGAACGGCGGTATGAAAGGCCGCAAGGGCACGACCGATGAAGGGGGTGTGCGATCGGTCTGCTACATCCGATGGCCGGGGCACTTGCCCGAGGGGCACTCGGTTGCCGAAATCGCCGGCGCGATCGACCTGCTGCCGACGCTGACCGCGCTGGCTGACGTCAAGCGCGTCGGCGACAAGCCGCTCGACGGCAAAGACCTCACGCCACTATTGACCAAGCAAGCCGGCGACTGGCCATCGCGAAAGATCTTCTCGACCTGGGCCGGCCGCATCAGCGTCCGCACGCCGCAGTATCGCCTGGACGATCGCGGCGAGCTGTTCGATATGCAAGCTGATCCAGAACAGAAGACTCCGATCACCAAGAGCAAGCCTGAAGTGGCCAACGAACTGAAAGCCGCCGTGGCCGCCTGGCGACAAGAGATGTTTGGATCTGCCCCGGCTGACGCCTCGGCCGCGGGCAAAGGCAAAGGGCGCAAGGCCGCCGCGCTGCGCCCGAACGCCGTCGATCCCCGCCCCATCCCGGTCGGCTATCGCGAGTTTCCGATCACCATGTTGCCCGCCCGCGACGGCGAGCCCCAAGGGAGCGTTCGCCGCAGCAGCGCTGCTCCGAACTCGTCGTACTTCGTTCACTGGACCTCGACCGAAGATCGCATGACTTGGCTGATCGATGTACACACGCCCGGCCGCTATGAAGTAACGATCGATTACACCTGCCCGACCGCCGACGCCGGCTCGCTGGTCGAACTGGCGCACGGCCAGAATCGCCTCAGCGGCCGCGTCACCCCGGGCTGGGATCCGCCGCTGTACAAGAATCAAGACACCTTGCCGCGCCCTGACGGCGAATCGCAAATGAAGGATTTTCATACGCTCGAGCTGGGCGTAATCGAGCTCGACGCAGTCGAGGGCCCGCTGACCCTGCGTGCGCTGGAGATTCCGGGCAAGTCCGTGATGGACGTCCGCCGAGTGACGCTAACACTGCTGCAATGAGCCTCCGGCAAACTGCCGGCGGTTTTCTTCGTGTCTTGGTGTCTTGGTGGTTCCATCGCTTTCGGCAATGGACCTTAAGTTGCCTACTGAATCTCCCACACGCCCAACTGCTTATCCGCGACCCAG
>JBQCEI010001137.1:0-2812 GCA_051960375.1 Aureliella sp.
GCGAAGCCGCGGCCTCAAGGCGGTCCCACGCCGCCACCTTCGATGGACGTGCCGCGCGACCAGGTCGTCGCCTTCGCTGTCTACACGCAACAAAACGGCGTCTTGAAAATGTCGGCTCAGCTCTTCCCGCTCAAGCCCGACGAAGAAAAGGTCGCGCGGCTCGAAATTGAAGATGGCGGCAAGTGGAACGAGGTCGCTCGCTCCGAAGTGCTCTATCCGGGCTGGGACGCTCACTTCCGCTTCGAGAATTGGGACGGCACCAAGACGGTTCCCTATCGCGTGCGTCACGGCGAGCAAGCGATGTTCGAAGGAACCATTCGCCGCGATCCGGTCGACAAAGATGAGATCGTCGTGGCCAACATGTCGTGCAACTCCAGCCGCACGACCGGCCAGCGTCCCGAGATCATCGAGAATCTCAAGCTGCAAGATCCCGACTTGCTCTTCTTCGCCGGCGACCAAACGTATCGCCTCACCGAACACACCGCGGGTTGGATCGAGTTCGGCCTGCAGTTCCGCGACATCATTCGCGATCGACCGGCGATCTGCATTCCCGACGATCACGACGTAGGCCACGGCAACCTGTGGGGCGAGAACGGCAAGCAATCGAAGATCTCGGGCGACGCCGACGGCGGCTACCGCTATCCGGTCGAATACGTCAACCAGGTCCAGCGTCAACAATCGTGGCACTTGCCCGACCCGGTCGATCCCGCACCGGTCGAGCGCGGCATCACGGTTTACTTCACCCGCATGAAGCTCGGCGGCATCGACTTCGCCATCGTCGAAGACCGCAAGTTCAAGTCGGGTCCGGCGGGCAAGATTCCGCAAATGGGACCGCGTCCCGACCATATCAACGACCCGTCTTACGATCCCAAGACCATCGACTTGCCGGGCCTGCAGTTGCTCGGGGATCGCCAAGAAAAATTCCTCGACGAGTGGACGCATGATTGGACCGGCGCGCAGATGAAGTGCGTGCTGTCGCAGACCGCCTTCTGCGGCGCGGTACATCTGCACGGCACGCCCGACAATCGCCTGCTCGCGGACCTCGATTGCAACGGCTGGCCGCAAACGCCTCGCGACCGCGCGCTGCAAATCATTCGCCGCGCCTGGGCCGTACACTTGTGCGGAGATCAACACTTGGCGGTCGTCGTCAAACACGGCATCAAGGAGTTCGGCGACGGACCTTACGGATTCACGAGTCCCGCTCTGGTCAACACGATCTACGGCCGCTGGTGGCATCCGCTCGATGAAAAGCCCGGCCCGCATCCCGTTCCCGACAGTCCGCTTCCCTGGACCGGCGATTACAAAGACGGGCTTGGCAATCGCATCTCGATGCTGGCCTATGCCAATCCCGAGGATATCCAGGACGAAAAGAAACGCGCCGACGGCTACGGCTTGGTGCGGTTCAATAAAAAGGATCGCTCGGTGCGGCTTGAATGCTGGCCACGTTTCAGCGACGCGCACGAAGGGGACAAGGCGCAGTTCCCCGGCTGGCCGATCACCGTGCAGTCGGAAGCCAACGATGGTCGCAAGGTCGCCGGTTATCTGCCCGAGCTGGTCATCGAAGGCGCCAGCGATCCGGTCGTGCACGTGATCGAAGATGCTACCGGCGAGATCTTGTATACGATCCGCATTCAAGGCAACCGCTTCCAGCCGCGCGTGTACTCCGCCGGCAAACACACGGTGAAAGTCGGTCGCGACAAGCCGGATGGGCAGACGATCGCCGGGCTCGAGCCGAAGGATAAGGGGCAAGCCGGCGAGCGAAGTGTTAAGCTTTCCTAGACGAAGATTTTTAACCGCGGAGGACGCGGAGAGCGCGGAGAAGAGATTTTCATGATCAATCGGTTCAAACTTGTCTTTTGGGGTCTATCGCTCGCTTGCGCGTTATTGCCATCGATTGGCCTCAACGCTGAAGATCGCAGCGAGCAGAGCGAAGGCAATCGCAAGCCGAATATCGTGATGGTGTTCATCGACGATATGGGGTTTGCGGACTTGTCGTGCTTTGGCAACACCGAGGCGAGCACACCGAACATCGATCGGCTGGCGGCTGAGGGGATGCGGTTCTCGCAGTTCTATGTCAACGCGCCGATCTGCTCGCCTTCGCGCTGTGCGCTCTCGACCGGTCAGTATCCGCAGCGGTGGCGCATCACATCGTACCTCGATAATCGAGAGGCCAACGATCGCCGCGGCGTGGCTCAGTGGCTCGATCCCAAGGCGCCGATGCTGGCTCGCTTTCTCAAAGACGCCGGCTACGCGACGGGGCATTTCGGTAAGTGGCATCTCGGGGGGCAGCGCGATGTCGGCGAGGCGCCGTTGATCTCCGAATACGGCTTCGATGAATCGCTCACCAACTTCGAAGGGCTCGGGCCGCGACTGCTCGGGCTCGGTGATGCGCACGACGGCAAACCGCCGGTGCGCGTCTCGCTCCGCTCCGACACGCTCGGACACGGTCCGGTCATTTGGTACGATCGGGCGAAGATCACCGCCGGCTACGTCGGTGCGGCCATCGCGTTCCTCGACAAAGCCGCCGCCGATGGTCAGCCGTTCTACATCAACGTCTGGCCCGACGATGTGCACTCGCCGTATTTTCCGCCCAAAGACAAACGCGGCGACGGCAGCAAGCGAGCGCTGTATTTGGGCGTGCTCGAGACGATGGACGCTCAGCTCGGACCTCTGTTCGATCACATTCGCAGCCGGCCCGAGCTGCGCGACAACACGCTGATCCTGCTTTGCTCGGATAACGGTCACGAACCCGGCGGCGGCTCGGCCGGCAAACTCCGCGGCTCGAAGGGTCGGCTCTACGAAGGAGGCATTC
>JBQCEI010001138.1:0-2781 GCA_051960375.1 Aureliella sp.
AGATTGTACCCCGACGCGTAAGCGAGGGACGCACCCGCCGGAAAGCTTTGCAGTACTCATTTTTAACGCAGAGACGCAGGGTTTCGGACGCGGAGAACGCAGAGAGGCATGTTTCATTGCGTCAGTAAAGCTTCCCGGCGGGTGCGCCCCACGCTTACGCGTCGGGTTACAAGAGACTGGAAACCGGACGCTACCGCGTGCCGGCTGATTTGTCACAAGTCGGCAACATTCACAACCGCTCGCACTCGGTAACCCGCACGAGAATTTCTTCCTGCCGAAAGCGCTGTTCGAGATCGTGGCGATAGTTCTGCCACCACGCGCGATCGACCTGGTCGGTCATGACTTCGAAGATTGCCAGTTCATCGCGCCGCAGCTCGCCGTTCTCGTCGGCCCAGAGGCCCGTTGCCGGTGAGCGCAGGAAAGCGGTTACGCCGCCGAATTTTTCCGCCAGTTCATTGCGCACCGCGTGGAACGCTTCGGACGTGAACCGCTGGCCGTCGTTGTCATAAGTCGGCAAGAAAATCTCGATCAGAAACATAACGCCTTCATTCCTATTCTCTGCGCCCTCTGTCCTCTCCGCGTCTCTGCGGTAAAAAGATGAGCATATCGAGCGCCGAAGCCTTCCAATGGTACGAATGAACATGGACGAATTCTTCTTCACAGCACGAACGCCGCTGAGCGAAGCCCTGCTCAAGGTGCTGGCCTATCTGCCGACGGCCAGCTTGCCGAAGCTCGTCGCGCCGCAGTTCTGGTTTCAGCTCAGCGACAGCGATTTCATGTACATCGCAGTCGAGCTGGCGTTAAAGAGCTATGAAGAGGGCGGATGTCCTATCGGTGCTGTCATCGTCGACCATCGCACGCGGTCGATCGTTGGCAAAGGGCACAACACGTTGGTGCAAGAAAACCATCCGTACAATCACGGCGAGACTTCTGCTCTGCGCGACGCCGGCTCGATCGACTTCAGTCAGACGACGATGTTCACCACGCTGACTCCTTGCAACGTTTGCGCCTGCTTGCTGATCGAGCGCGGCTTTCCTCGGGTGGTGATCGGCAACAGCCCCGACGATGCCAACAACGAAGAACACTTGCGAGCCCACGGCCTCGAAGTCGATCTGCTGCCCGACGCACGCGGCATCGAACTCTACGAGCGCTTCCGCCGCGAAAAGCCCGAGCTCGACATCATCGACTGGAAAGGCATCGCCGGCCTGAAACGCAAGTCATAACTTCTTGCTCCGTCCTCTGGTGTGGCACTGGCTCTGCCAGTGTCTTCACTTCGAAGTACCTAAGCGAGCAGCAGTTGTCACGCTCCAATGCTGCAAAGGTCGGCTCATGTGGGCACTGGAGCAGTATGGCGCTGGGACGCACATTACTGCGTTAAGCTGAAGACTTCGAAGTTAAGACACTGGCATAGCCAGTGCCACACGGTTTCTCCGCGGTAAAAAATGAGCATCTTCGGTCTGCTGGAAATCGCGCAGGACCTTTGCCAGAATGAGCACTCCTACGGCTGCGGCCGAATGTACTTCCCTCAACCGGCTCCGGAGAAAGATACATGTCACGCGAAAAGGCCACCGACTTTGATCAACGCTTGCTCGACTTGTATGACGACTATGCCCATGGTCGCATCGCCCGGCGCGACTTCATGCAGCGAGCCGCGGCGTTCGCGGCAGCCGGTATGACTGTGGAAGCGCTACTGGCGCGGCTGAGTCCGAACTATGCCTATGCCGACCAGGTGCCCAAGGACGATCCGCGGATCAAGACCGAGATGATCGAGTATTCGTCGCCCAAAGGTGGCGGCAAGATTCGCGGCTTGCTGGCTCAGCCGGCCAAGGCCGAAGGCAAGCTGCCAGCGGTGCTGGTTGTGCATGAAAATCGCGGCTTGAATCCGTATATCGAAGATGTCGCTCGGCGCCTGGCCGCCGATGGTTTTCTAGCGCTGGCTCCCGACGCGCTGTCGCCGCTGGGTGGTTATCCGGGCAACGACGATGAAGGCCGGGCCATGCAGGCCAAGCGCAAGCCCGAAGAGATGGTCGAAGACTTTGTCGCCGGCGCGGAGTATCTCGACAAGCACCCCAAATCCAACGGCAAGGTCGGCGTCGTCGGCTTTTGCTATGGCGGCGGCATCGCCAACACGCTGGCGGTGCGCATTCCCGACGTCATCGACGCGGCGGTTCCGTTCTATGGTCGCCAGCCCAATCCCGAAGACGTCAAGAAGATCAAAGCTCCGCTGCTGATCCACTATGCCGAGCTCGACAAACGCGTCAACGAAGGTTGGCCCGCGTATGAAAAGGCACTGAAGGATGCAGGGGTGAAGTACCAAATGTATATGTACGAAGGAGCCAACCACGGCTTCCACAACGACACCACCCCGCGCTACGACGAAAAGGCAGCCAAGCTCGCCTGGCAGCGCACGATCGAGTTCTTCAAGAAGAACTTGAGCTAACGTCCTGTGGCCTTTTTACCGTGGGGACGCGGAGACTCCTCCGCGCTCTCTGCGTCCTCCGCGGTAAAAAAAGAATTGACGAAAACTTGGCGCTTTGGGGAGCAACCGCTGATGCGATTCCTTTTCTTTACCTTGCTAGGGCTTTCGATCGGCGTGGCCCAGTTCGCGGCGGCCGCCGAACCCGATTCGGATGATGTGGACTCGTGGGTCAAGGAAGCGCTGCCGCGGCTGCTCGAGGACTATCACTGGCTGCACACGCACCCGGAGGTCTCCTTTCAGGAAGCGGAGACTGCCGACTATGTTGCCAAGCAGTGGAGCGACGCGGGCTTTACCGTCACGGA
>JBQCEI010001139.1:0-5468 GCA_051960375.1 Aureliella sp.
AGCACGTTGGCAGTCTCTTGCTCGCGCGTTCTGCATTTCAAGTCGAACGACATCGTCACGCCGAGCGGCACGGGGCGAAAGTCGCGCGACTGGGCCGATGCCGTCAGCTTGTCGAGCGATTTGCCGGCCAGCTCCATGATTCGCTTGGCGGCGTCTTCGGTAACCCAGCCCTTCATATCGAGCCGCGGGCCTTCGGTATCTCGCAGCTCGAACGATTCGCCGCTCCACGAAGTCTGAACGACTTGGAACGGATAGCCGGCCGACGGCGTCGTGTGAATGATGAGTACGCCGGCCGCTCCTTGCTCAGCCGCTTTCTCGTACTTGTAATCCCAGCGGCCGTAGTATAAACGCCGTCGCCCTTCAAACAGATTCGGATCGCTCTCCGGGTCGTTGTTCATCACGACCAGAATCTTCCCTTTGACATCGACGTTTTTAAAATCGTCCCAGTCGTATTCGGGGGCTTGGATGCCGTAGCCGACGAAGACCAGTTCCGCATCGCGGACCGATATCTTTTCCGCCGGGCGACCGGCGACGAGCACCGCGTCGGTGTGATGCTGGAGAGTGACCTTCTCGTCCCCTTTGCGAACGTCGACCGACTCCGGCGGCACGGTGGTCAGGCCGAGCAGCGGTACCTCTTGCGTCCACTTGCCATCGGGTAGCAGCGGCTTGAAACCGAACGCCTGAAACTGAGTCGAGATGTAGAGCTGCGCCAGTTCATCGCCGCGCGAGCCGGGCCCGCGGCCTTCGAGTAGATCGTCGGCCAGAAACCGAATGCCGGCTCGCAGCGTGTCGTCGTTGATCTGCTCAGCCGCCGCTTGTTCGTCCTTGCTCGGCCTCCACGCTTCTTGTCCCTGCGCCGGTACGCAGGCGAAAAAAACGCAGCAGGCGGTGATCAGCCCTCTGCAGATCGGTCCATTGATTCTCGCACTCATCGCGTCAGATCCCTTTTGTTCTCGCTAAGTCGAGTGAAGTCGGCAAACAAAAATTGTCCCCCGACTGCATCTGGCCAACAAGGCGGCTCTTCGCTCAGACCGTTCTTCGAGTCGCGAAGCGACGGCATGTTGCGCTCTTCATGTAACCCGACGCGTAAGCGAGGGACGAACCTGTCGCAGAGCTTGACATATCCATGCTTCTGAAGACCCCTCACCCCCAGCTCCTCTCCCCGAAGCGGGGCGAGGGGAGAGAAGAGTTGTATTAGGCGAGCGCAGCTCTTTCCTTGTCTCCCCCACGCCCCGCTTCGGGGAGAGGGGGCCGGGGGGTGAGGGGCAGGAGCGGCGATATGTTCAGCCTTGCAGACCAACCATGGTTTATCGGGCTCATTGGCAGGTTCGTCCCTCGCTTACGCGTCGGGTTACATGAAGAGTCCAGGCTAATGCATGCCGTCGCTTCGCGACTCCGGAAGGCCGGATATCGCTCGTGTTGCATTTTCATATTGGGTCGCACATACTGACGCGTTAACAGGGTGAACGCTTGCCGGCAATCGGCGACTTGTTCCATCCTGCCCCGCCTGCCAACAGCCGCCATCGCTCCCCTCCGATTCGGCCCTGCGTACAGATCCCGCCTTCGAAGATGCTGCTCAATGAAAAGCTCGGCCCGCACCGGCGCCGGCTTCGAGATCGCATCCATGACCGCTGCTAAGGATCGAGTCACGATGGAAACGCTCGTCCCGCGCTTCAAGTTCCGGCTAGAAAACATCGTCTGGCTTTGGGCTGTCTGTTTCGTTTCGTGCATCGCAACTTGCTCGTCGGTTGTGGCAGAGGAGCCTACTGCGACCGTCGAGCCGCCTGCCGAGCCACTGCATGTGCAGATCGACCGACTGCTTGCAAGCGACCTGCCGCATCTCGTTGCCGGGCGGGCTGCCGACGGGCAATTGCTCAGGCGACTGTCGCTCGACATTCGCGGCGTAGCGCCGACCGGTGAAGAACTCAAAGCGTTCGCCAGCGACAGCGATCCCAACAAATGGACCAATTGGGTCAAGAAATTCCTCGCCGATCCGCTGCATCAAGAGCGGATGGTCGACTGGCTCGACAAGACGCTCATGCAGCGTCGCCCTTTCGGCCAAGTTGAGCGGGCTGCTTGGCTTGCGTGGCTTCGCAGCACCGTGGACCAACGCGTCCCGCTGCACACGCTCGTGACCAACATGTTGTCGGCACCATGGTGGGAGAACGGCCAGCGGCCGGCGTTGCGATTCTTCCTCGATCGCGGCGGCGACCCGCATATGATCACGCGCGATCTGGGGCGAGTGCTGCTGGGACGCGACATGCAGTGCAACCAGTGCCACGACCATCCGTTGGTCGAAGAGTATTTGCAAGTCGATTATCACGGTCTGCTGGCCTTTGTGTCGGCAAGCAGCCTGATCGAAGTGACCTACAAGAACGAGAAGGGAGCCGACGCCAAGAGCAAGCTGTACATCGAACGCCCCGGCGCCGACGCGCCGTTTGAATCGGTCTTCAATAAGGGAGTCGCCCTGCGTTCGGGTCCTCGCTTGCCGGTGAGCGCCGAGATATTCGAAGCGTACCTCGAGCCCGATGCGCGGCTGAAGAAAGAACCGCAGGCAGGCGCTCTGGCCGGAGCGCCGCAAGCGCCTGTGCACAGCCGCCGCGAAGAGTTGTCGAAAGAGCTCGTCACGCGCCAGCCTCGCTTGCTGGCTCGCAATTTTGCGAATCGTTTGTGGGCTTTGGCGTTTGGGCGCGGACTAGTGCATCCGCTCGACATGCATCATGCCGACAATCCGCCCACGGACGCCGAACTGCTCGAGCTGCTCACCACAGCGCTGGTCGACATGCAGTTCGATGTCGATCGTTTTCTCGAAGAGCTGTTCCTCAGCGATGCGTATTGCCGCGCCGCCGAGTGGAATTATCGTCCTTGGCCAATCGATCCCGGCGCGGCGCCCGATGCGCTGGCAAAGGAAACCGCCGAGATCGAGCAAGCGGCCAAAGCTGCGAAGGAAAAACTGACCGCCCAGCTCGAGACTGCTCGGCAAGCCGGTCGTCAGTCTGAAGAGGTTCTTGAAAAGGCAACCGAAGTGTTCCGCGCTGCTCAAGTGGCTCGCAACACCGATCGCGGCTAACTCGATAAGGCCGAAGCGGCGTTCAATGACGCGAAGAAGAAAAGCGACGAATCCGCCGCAGCTCGCGAGGCTGCGGCCAAGAAGCATCAAGATGCCACCAGCCGCATTCAATTGCTCGATGACGCCGGAGCCAAGTTGCAACAGGCCATCGCGCTGGGTGGTGCGGATGATGCCGAACTGAAGCAAGCGATTGCGACGGCGAAAGCCAAAGCCGATGCCGCTCGCGCGGGATTGCCGCCACTGGAAAAAGCGGCCAACGATGCAAAGGCGGCGGCAGCGACTGCCTTAGCCGCCGTCGATGCGCCGCGGGCCAAGGTCAAGGAGATGGCTGCGGCTCTGGCCAAGCAAGAAGAAAGTTTGGCCGCAGTCGACAAGGCTTACGTCGAAGCGCGGCAAGCTTGGGCGCGCGAGCATGCCAAGGTCGTATCGATCGAACAGGGGATCGAGCGCTACGAACATGCGCTCGAGCTAGTCGACGCGATCGGCCAGGCTCGCAGTGCCGCGGCCGAGCGCACGAAGGCTCAGTCGCTCATCGCGTCGCAGCAAGCGGAACTGGTCAAGCTCGATCAATCGCTCGAGCAAGCTCGCACGGCTGTGGCTGCGGCTGAGAAAGAGCGGGGCGAAGCGGCCGGCTCACTCGACACGGCTCGCGCGGCCCGCACTGCCCATGCAGCACAGCTCGAGCAACTCCGCGAAACGCTCCGGCAGCTCGAAAAGGCCGCCACCGTCGTGACCGCTGCCGAAGCCCTCACTCCCGCGGTGACGGCCATCAACGAAACGCTCAGCGCCAAAGCCGCCACGACCGAGCAGCTTGCCGCCGACGTAACGAAGAACGAACAAACGCTGACGACAGCCGCTGACAAACTCAAGCAGGCTCAAGCCGCGCATGACACCGTCAATCAATCTCACACTGCCTTGACCACCGCGATCGCCGCATCGCAATCGGAGCTCGACAAGCGCGTCGCGGCGCTCGACGAGCAGACGGCGCATGCCCGCGAGGCATGGGACCTCGTGGTGAGCGACCAGCAAATGAACGTCGCTCTGGCGGCGATGCGGCCGCAGTCTCCCGAGCAACTGGGGCTGAGCATCCTGCGAGTCACGGGCATCTTCGATAACTATGTCAACGCCGAGCTCGCCGAGCTGCAGAAGAAAGAACCGCTGCCGGCGGATGCCGACGCGGCGGCAGTGGCCAAGCGGCAGCAAGCAGCCGTGCGCGGCGCCATGGACAAACTCCGCGGCAACGTCGATGTCTTTGCCAACTTGTTTGCCTCCGGAGTCGGACAGACGAGCGACGAGTTCTTTGCTTCGCCCGATCAAGCGCTCTACATGTCCAACGCTGGACCGGTGTTTTCTTGGGCTGGACCCAACGGCCAGAACGTGACCCAGCGCGTTATTGCTCAGAAGGATAACGCGCAAGCCGCCGCCGACTTGTACGAGAGCCTGGTGGCTCGCCAGCCGAGCCCGGGCGAAGCGGCCTTTATCAGCGAACAACTGTCGGCCGCGGGCGATTCGCGGGCGGCGGTAGCTCAAGAGCTGGTCTGGGGCATCCTGACCAGCGTCGAATTCCGTTTCTATCGTTAGTCCGAGAATTAATCAGCCCGCACGCGTTAGCGTCCGTTTCCTACCGCAAACCGCGGGCTAACGCCCGGCGGCTGATGTCAGACAAAAGGATGTGACCATGCAACGAGCAACCTACGCATGTGGCACCGCTGAGCACGCTCTGTGCCGCCGCGGTTTCTTGGGAACACTCGGCAAAGGAGCTTTGGTCGGCAGCTCGGTCTTCGGTAGTTCGGTCGTCGGTGGCCTGGGTTGGCTGACGCGCGGCATGGCCGCCGATGCGATGCAGGCTCGCGACATGCGCGTGCTCGTCTTCAACATGCATGGCGGCCTCAGCCAGCTGGAGAGCTGGGACCCGAAGCCGGGGACGAAGACCGGCGGACCTTGCCGCGCCATCCCGACCAGCGTGCCGGGCGTTCACATCAGCGAACTGTTGCCGCACACGGCTCAGCAGATGCATCACTTGTGCTTGATGCGCGGCGTCAACACAGCCGAAGACGATCACGGCAAAGGCACTTATCTGATGCTGACCGGTCGCCGTCAGACGCCTGCTGCGGAGTATCCGCAGATCGGCGCGGTGGCTTCGAAGATGCTGTCGAATCCTCAGCAAACCTTGCCCGGACACATCGTCATCACGCCGGGAGCGGGCGGCGGCCGCGGCAACGAAGCGGCTTATCTCGGACCTCGCTATTCGAGCATTTCGCTCGACGGCCAAAAGCCGCCGCAGTATTCGGCGAAGCCCGACGGCATCAGCGATGATGCTGAAAAGCGTCGCCATGCTTTTCGTCAACGCATCAATGCCGAATTCCTGAGCCGTGGACGCACCGCCGTCACCGATGCT
>JBQCEI010001140.1:0-4411 GCA_051960375.1 Aureliella sp.
CGACGATTCTACCCGATGCGCGATAAGCCTCAACTCGCGCGATGAGAATGGCTGTTCACGGCCTGGCCACAACGCACTTGCCGGCTATGCGTTCACCGAGTTTGACTGCGCCAGCGAAATGCGATAAGCCCGTTCAGTTCTCGTACAAACAGTTCGTCGGCGAAGACGGCCAGATGTGCCAACCTTCAGGCTGTCGCTTCGCGACCACGACCGAGTCCCCACGACGGTATACCTCGGGCTGCCGCCCGAGGCTATCGCAGGTGATCGCTTCGCGATCGCCACGGCTACGCGAAACAAGCAACACTATTGGGAACCGGCGATGATGCGGAGGAGATCGGCGACTAATGAAAAGGGGTCAGGACCGAATGGCACTGCCGAGCATTTTTGACGGTTTCGGCGCAGCGTTGAGGACCGCGAGTGGTTTGCGGTTGCGAAGTGTGAGCTTTTTGCCGAGATAAAGAAGTTTGGCATTGGACGTGAACCTACCTGCCGGTAAACTTCGTCTCGACGTGGCCTTCCCTGGCGTTTGTCTTCGAAACTTTGGTCAGGGAAGGCCATGTCATCTTATCGCTCGCGTCCGATTGACGCATCGTCATTTCGTCTCTTCAGCGATTCGATGTTACAAGACGATTCGCTGCCTCTCAGTGAGCTGGTAAACAGCGAAGTCTTCGAAGAAGCATTCGACGAGTTTGCGGTCCACTTCGCCACCGAAGATAGCGATGTCTATACCCCAGCATTGGTCCTGTGGGCGTTCCTGTCTCAGGCCTTCTTCAAAGGCGAGCATCGAAGTTGTGAAGCCGCGGTTGGGCGCATCGCCGCGTGGTGGGCGGCGCAGGGCCGTGTTGTGGAAGATACCAACACAGGCGCCTATTGCAGGGCGAGGAAGAAACTTCCTGCTGAGCTAATCGCCCATCTAGTGCGAACGCTTGCAGAGCGTGCTGAGCAATCCTCCGACTTAGCTGAACCGCTAGAGCCCGAACAGGCTGAGGCCATGCTCACACCCGAGTCGGTTGCCCAGGTCCGAGCCCAATCGATCGCAGGACGAATTTTGCTAGTCGATGGATTCACCGCTGAGGCTGCCGATACGCCGGCCAACCAAGAAGAGTACCCGCAGAACCCAGCCCAGCAAGAAGGCCTCGGCTTTCCAGTCTTGCGCTGCGTGTCGCTGATCTCAATGGCAACCGGGTTGATAGTCGATCTAGCGATTGCACCCTACTGTGGCAAAGAAACGGGAGAGACCGCTCTGCTGCGTCAAATGCTCGACGGGCTTCGCTCCGGCGACATTTTGATTGCCGACAGTTATTACTGCACTTACTGGTTATTGGCAATGTGCAAAGCACGCGGTGTCCAAGTCGTGATGAAGAATCATCACAAGCGCGCAGATCGACCTGACGATGCCAAGCCGATTTGCAAGGGGCAGAGAAAGGTCGTATGGCCGCGCCCACAATGTCCCGACTGGATGAGTAAGGAAGAATACGCTGCAATGCCAATAAGCATCGAAGTCCGTCTGGTTGATGTCCAAGTTGACGAGCCTGGATTTAGGACCGATCGGTTCACCGTGGCCACGACGATCCTCGACCACCGCGTGTTCACTTCAGAGTGGATTGCATCAGCTTATCGCAGCCGATGGTTAGTGGAGCTAGACATCCGCTCGATTAAATGTTCGCTGGGGATGGAGATCCTGCGAGCGAAGACGCCGCCGATGGTTCGGGCTGAATTATGGTCATGCCTTCTGGCCTATAACTTGACTCGCTTGAAGATGCTTCAGAGCGGCATTGACGGCTCGCGCGATGTTCGGAGCATGAGCTTTACCAAAGCTCTCGTGATGCTTGGGACCAGTTGGCTGATGTGCGCCGCATGCGGCATCAATCAGAGCTTCGTGGAGTTGGGCCAGTCACTACCGCTAGACAGCGTCGTCGGAAATCGGGTAGGTCGAATTGAACCAAGAGCCAACAAACGGCGACCAAAAATTCTTAAGCTGCTGACGGTTCCACGTGCTGCGTATCAGGCTCAAATGGTCACCGCTGCATGAAACCTAACTCCTATGATACCAAGCGGCAGTGCCATTCAGTCCTGAACCCTTTTCCGTTCCTGCGGCGACTGCTTTCCGTGTCGGCTAGTAAACCTCGCTTCAGGAACGCATGACATAGGCAGCGATCCAAGCGATGGCCGATAGAGCTGCCGCAGCGGCGGATAAACCGGGATGGCCTCTGGCCGCCGGCTCTGATTCGCGCGCAATTCCGATCGGAGTTTTGCCTCCCAAACGCAACAAAAGATACAGGCCGGTAGAAACCACCAATCCTGTCGCAAGCAGGTTGGGAGGTCCTTTGGGGGCAAGGCAAGCGATTCGCGCGAGATAAAGAGACGCAGTAAGCCCGATCGCGCACAGCGCCAGCCATTCGACGGACAGGTATCCTCGGATCATCGGTGGCGTATCCTATCGCTATACCTCACCGAAATGCCCCGAACGCATATCGTCTTTCAGAAGCCGTCGGGCGTTCGGCTTCGGTGCAGCGGTTCTTCATCGACCGTCTCCTCGTCGCTCCTGTCCGCGACTGACCTTCGACGCCTCGCCGAAACAGCGGCGGCATGGATGCGATCGGATGTCGAGGTCAGCACCAGAAGTACAAAAGGCAAGACCAGGATCCCTATCGCCAGCCACACCAGCCATCCGATCCAGCCTTCGCGTCGAACGAACGGCAGGAGCAACCCGGCTACGACCAGCCCCAAGGCAGTGCACACGAGCCAGTCGGGATCGGCAAAACCGCCTCGATGCCGCCGCAAACGCCTCGCCCTCATGCAAGTGTGGCTCATTCGACGTTGAGTAGGCAACGTACGGATCCTCTCTAACCAATGCCTTGTCGCAGCCTCAATCACCGCAACTATTCGCGCGTTGCCACGAACCACTTCTTGGCATTGGTGTCGGTCTTGAAGAATTTTAACAGCAGCTCCGCCACTTTCTTCTGGCCGCTCGGGCTTGGATGCGTGCCGTCGGCGGCCAGGTCGCTCCGCTGCCAGATCAGTCCATCGCTTTTGCGCGGCGTCGTGCCGTCGGCCCACAGATACGGTCCCCACAGCAGCAGCGGCGCTTGGGCCGGTCCGCCCTGGCCGTCGTAGTTCAAGGCGGCATCTCCGCCGCTTTGATCGCGGATCAACCAGCGGACCACGAACGCCCCTTCATAAGCATACGGCTCTGGGTTCAGCGGCGTGTTGGCATAGCCGCCGTAGATGCGGCTGCTCAAGAAGACGATCTGCAGGTTCGGAAACTTTTTCTTGGCCAGTCGCAGCACAGATACGGTGTCATCGTAGAGCCGTTTGCCGTGTTCGCTCAGTTCGCCTTGGGGTCGGGCGTTGGCGAGTTTGATCCAGGCGACTTGGACCTGCTCGGGAGCAACCTCAGCCGCCTTGAGGCGCCGAGCCGCTTCGTCCCAAGCCTTGGCATCGGGACTGCTCCACGCGGCCATCGTTTGACCGCCTTGGGCGCAATCGACGATCGTCACTCGCGATGACTTTTCGGTGTCTGCGTCGGCGAGGCGCTTGAAAGCCGAGAACTCTTGTGTCGCGTTGGACATGCTGATCGAGATCAGCCCGATCTTGCCGTCGGGAGTCGGCTTGCCTTGGCGGTCCAGAGGAACGATCTTCGCCGTTTGGCGAGCTGCCTCGGCGGCCAGCGACGGGGGCGGTTCGTTGTGACCGCCACCATACAAGCCGCCATCTTCTCCCTTGTACTTCTCGTCGGCCGTCATCTCCGTGAGCGGCTTGAGACCGGTCGCAGGTTTGCCCGCTTGGAGCGCGCGAGGGTCTGCGTCTCGCTCCTGGACAGGCCGGAGCCGCATGGCGTACAGGACTGGCTGGCCGCCTTCGCGTTCCACGGTCACGATCACTTCGGCGCCCGGCTTCAGTTCGGCTGACTTCAGCCCACCGGGCAGCTCTTTGCCGCCTCGATCCAGCGCGCGACAATCTTCAGCGATGCGCAGCGTGCGCTCTTGGCCGCCAGCAAGCACGCTGACCACGCCTTTTTCGAAATCGATGCTTTTTAAAGTGCCGGGCGCATCGAAGGCGAGCGCCGGAGCGGCCAGCGCCAATATCGCACAAGCGACGATCGGAAAGCGAATCATAGATGACTCCTTGAGTTGGACCAACGTTCCAGCTTCTGGTTTTACCGCGGAGGCGCGGAGAACGCGGAGGTTTCTGTAGCGTTTCACTTTACTATGGATCGAGTCGTTTTACCGCGATCCGGCCTGAGAGCGGCGCGAGCGTCTTGAGCCGATCGGGGAAATCGCGAGAATGCATCCGAGTTCGGCTTGTGCCTGAGAACAGCCAATCGCCGGCTAACGCCCTGCGGCTAATCGCTTCATGCATCCGGATACGTTCCGCACCAGAAAAGAAATCCTCTCGATGACCGCATACG
>JBQCEI010001141.1:0-3768 GCA_051960375.1 Aureliella sp.
TGCGCTCGCGCTCACGACGAGCGGCTTCGGCCTGAGTGGCGGCGCGGCGAGCCGCTTCGCGCTCCCGCCGCGCTTCATCGATCTCTGCCTGGGTGGGAATCGTCACCGCCGCTTCGCAGTTGGGGCAGCGGATTTCGCGCCCCAGCATCCGCTCGTGCAGCGTGCGAACCGATTGGCAGTGAGGGCATTTGAAGCGAACGGACATGGCAGGCTTCAGGCTTCAGGGGTCAGGCTTCAGGAACTTGTTTAGCGGACGGCGATGTGGACGCTTTGGCCTTCTTCGAGCACGCCGGCGATCGCTTGGCGGACGCGTTCGACCTCGCCGTAGCGCACGTCGCCAGCGGCTTTGACGAGCACTTGGCTCTTCTCGCTATTGAGTTCGTTTTCGACGTATTCGGCGATCTCGGCTTCCTGCTGCTCGACATCGTTGGAGAAAGCGGTGCCGTCCATGCGAGTGACCTCGGCCGATTCTTCGGTTCCCTTGCGGACGGCGACGATGACGAATTCTTTCTCGACGACGTTCTGACCGTTGAACGATTCGGGCAAGTCGACCTTCGGCGAGCGGCTGATCTTGGTGCCGACCATGAAGAAGATCAGCAGCAAGAAGACGATGTCGACCATCGGCGTAAAGTCGATTTCATCGTCGACCGGCGTGACCTCGCGCGGCTGAATCTCGTCTCCGCCTTGCGAAGTTTTGGCTCGCTTGGGAACCGGTGAACCGCCGCCGCCACCTGCCATTAGAAATGTCTCGCTGTTGTGATTGAGTCGTCGGTTGGTTGCTCGGGCGAACCGTTATCGCTGCTTTACTTCACTCGCCCCTCGCCCCGCTTCGGGGAGATGGGCCGGGGGGGCTTCGGCTTGATATGTGTCCGCGCTACGCGCCGCGCGAACGCACCACGGCCGGTTTCTTGTCGAGCCCTTCCTTGAGGGCGTTCATCACCCGCGTCAGCCCCGAGGCGACGAGCTGTTCCATTTCGCGAATGCGGTTGGTCACCGTCGCCAGCACGATGATCAGCGGGATGGCGACCAACAGGCCCATCGCCGTGTGCTCGAGAGCCATGCGGATATCGCCGGCGAGCGCTTCGGGGTTGGCGTTGCTGGCCGCTTCCAAGTTACCGAACGCACCGAGCATGCCGAGCACCGTGCCGAACAGCCCGAGCATCGGAGCGGTCTTGATGCAGGTGGCAATCCAGGCGACGCGGTTGTCCAGATCGGCCAGCACGTCGCGCTGGAAACGCTCCATCACAAAGCCGCGGACCTTGGCGTAACCCAGATCGCGATTGAGCAGGGCCAGCTGGACCATCGTCGGCAAGGCTTTGTCGTTCCCCTCGCAGAACTGCTGGACTTCGTCGAAGTTGCCCGCTGCCAGCGCGGGCTCGATGACATCGAGAAACTCTTCCTGGGCCGCTTCATTCTTGAAACGCTTGCTGGCGACGCGCGTCACAACCAGGATCGCGCAGTACAGCCCCCAGAGAGCGACCGCGCCGATGAAGACGTAGTCGAGCTTGCCGATGATGTCATAAAATTCCATGTGGCTCTGTCCTCTGTGGTCGCGAAAAAGAAAAGCTCTTCGCTATCGGTTGTCGTTAATGTCGTGTCGTCGTTGTCGTGCGGTCGTCGATGTCGTGTTGTCGTGTTGTCGTGTGGTGTCGAGTTCTCGGCTCACTTGCCGCCGGCCCGCAGCCGCTGATCGATGACGACCCAGTCGTAGCCGCCCGACTGGGCGGGCTGGCATTCGAAGACCGTCTTGGCGATCTCCTTGACGGCCACTTTGCGCTTTTGCTCCTTAAAAGCGTACTCCAGTTCTAGCCGGGCAAGCTGGTTTTCCAGCTCGCGCGTCAGGAACTTGAGGGTATCGCGGCCGGTGATGTCGACCCCGGCGGCCCGCATGAGCTGAGCGTCATACTGCTGCAACGGCCCGTTCTTTTGATAGTAGAAGTACAGCCGCTTCTCCTCATCTCCCTTGCCGCTGCGGTGCTCGGGAGTGCTGGCCGACAGGTTCGAGACGTAGTCGACGTGCGCGACGTTGCCGCCGACTGCGCCCAGTTCGATTTCGAAAGCATCCAGCTGAGCGGCATACGCTTTGACGGTGCGAGCCGCAAACTTCAGTTCCCAGCGCTGGGCTCGCGAGATGATGTTCGGTCCTTCGCCCAGCGGCCCGGGCGGGCGCGAATCGCCCATGCCGCTTCCGGCCGAAGCCTCGGTCGCCGACGATTCGACCGTGTTGAGCGAGGCGGCGATCGAGCTGACTGCGTCGGTGACCGCTTCGAGGCTTTGCTCGAGACTTGGCTCGGCCAGCTCTTCGACTTCTTCCTGCCCCGGCGGCGCAAAGTCGCGCGCAAAGCCGGCGGCATGATCGCCTCGACCGGCTCCTTGTTCCTCTTCGAGAATGACCGTTTCGGGCGAAGGGAGATCGAGCCGCGAAAGGTAGATCGAACCCATCACGGCCACCGCCAGACCGACCATGACGACCAGGGCCATGAGCATGCTGGAGACGCGATCCACGGCGTGCGTGCGCAGGGCCGCGAAATTGCGAGGCGGCTGAACTGGCGTACTGGACATGCGGTCAATTCCTGGTCGAGATGGCGATCGCCTAGCGATCCACCCGGCACCGATTTTTTAGACAAGGGATGGGTCAGCTGAGGCGGCCAGGGACTTTCCGGCCACGAAATCCGCCGCAGAGCGTTTGCCCGCGGTGTGCGCCGTGGAACCGGACGCTCGCGCGTGCCGGCTGAAGAAGTCGCCAAGCCCCCCAGAGACGGAGGTCCCTTTAGATTAATGCCTTGCGCAACATAGCACAAATGGTTGGGCCAGCGAAACCGACCCAGAAAAATCCGCTCCCCTGTTGTAACCCGAAGCTAATGCTTCCCGAGGGATCCATTAGCCGCAGGGCGTTAGCCGGCGATTGGCCGCTGTGGCGGGTTCGTCCCTCGCTTACGCGTTTTGAAGCCAGCGCATTTCTCGGTGTGGCACTGGCTATGCCAGTGTCTTTGGATTCGAAGTTGAAGGGGCAGAAGGCCCGGTAAAGCGTTCCAATGCAAGCCAACTTCGGCCGGGAAATGGTGCTGCCCCGTTCGCCATTGGAGCGTGTTTGTAGGCTTGAACGCGGTAAACTTCGAAAAAAGAGCACTGGCATAGCCAGTGCCACACAGGGGTGGACGCGAAAACGCAGCTTCAAAGCTTGGGCGTCGGGTTAGATGAAACTGTCGCAGGCCAGCATCTACTGCCGGGCGCATGCGGGCCTTATAATCGGAACGGTGACGAGAGAAATTCGCGCCGAGTGGTCCGAGTCCCATCTTTTGCCGGTGGTATCCCCCGTGGCATTGCCCAGTTTGGCTTGGCGAGAAAAGTTTGCTTGGCGAGAAAAGCATGCCCGCGGTACGTTCTCGGTGCTGGCCAGTTGCATCGTCCATACCGTCCTGTTCATCGTCCTGGCCTGCTGGTACATCAGTACGCGCCAGCCAGCGGAGAGCGTCGTCCTCGAAGCGGCGATTGCCGGTGAAGACGAGGTAGCGATCGAGTTCTCGCAGTTGCCGAGCATCGAACCGCCGGCGAGCGAACTACCCGAACCGACACCCGCCGCGCCGAAACGAGAACTCGAACTGAACGTCGATGCCCAGCTGGCCCAGACTCAGCAGAGCGTCAACGCCACGCTGACTTCCGCTTTGGCGGCGACCGGGAAATCGATCGGCTCGACCGGTAGCCTGGGCCAGGGAGGCGCCGGCGCCAAGTCTGGCGATGCGCTCAGCAAGCTGGGAGCGAAATTCT
>JBQCEI010001142.1:0-4358 GCA_051960375.1 Aureliella sp.
AATCGATCAAGGCGAACCTCGAACGGTTGACCGTGCGCAGCCCGATCGACGGCATTGTTCTGCAAGGCGAATGGTATCGCAGCCAAGGCGCTCCGGTCACTCGCGGCGATACGCTGTTCGAAGTGGCACCGCTCGACCGGATGACCGTCGAAACGCATCTCTCGACCGAAGACCTGGCGCAGATCCACGTCGGCGACGCAGCCACGCTCCGCGTCGATTCGCAGCATGGCCAATTGTGGCGGGGGAAGCTCGACCGCATCGATCCGCGAGCCCAAGTGATCGACGAAAAAATCGTCTTCGTCGCCGAAGTCGAAGTCGGAGGCGAAGTTGGCGGCGAAGTTGGCGGCGGCACCAATGAACTGAAGCCGGGCATGAAGGGAACGATGACCCTCTCGTCGGGCTACCGCTCGGTCGCCTGGTTGCTATTCAACCGTCCGTATCAATGGCTCATGAAGAAGTTGCTGTGGTAAACGGGGCAAATCGATGAGCCAGCTTTCGTTCCGTTTGTTGCCGAGCCTGCAGTTCACGCCGCACGTTTGCGGCAACCGCCGTTGGTACGCCGTCGAAGATCCACAGAGCGGTCGCTTTCTCCGACTGGGGACTGCCGAATATCTGGTGGCCAGCGGACTGCAGAACGGAATCGCACCGCAGCAAATGATCGAAGTTCTGACGCTGCACGGTTTCGCCAACCCACGCGAACATGTGACCGCGACGATTGCGTGGTTAGCCAAGCAAGGCCTGCTGATTTCGGATGCCGCGCCGAGCAACGCAGGCGATCGCAGCCCCGACGGAAAGAAGGCTGCTCCGCCGCCCCCAGCGGCTCCGGCAGTCTTCGATCCGTTTTTCATTCGCTTGCCGCTGCTATCCGGAGCGATCGTCGAGCGGCTCGCTAAACCGTTTACGTGTCTGGTCAGTTTTCCAGCCGTCGCGGTTTTTGTCGTGCTGGTGATCGCCGCCTTGACGACTTTGTTCGGCAGCAGCACGCGCTTCTGGGCGCTGACCGAAACGCTGTTCGTCGAAGATGGACGGCTGTGGTGGCTGGTCGCCTGGTTCGTGCTCAAGACGGCGCACGAAATGGGGCATGCCATCGCCGCCGTGAGCGCGGGGAGCCGCATTCGTTCAGCCGGAATTCACTTCATCTTTCTCGCCCCGGTGCCCTACGTCGACGTTACCGACTTGTGGAGCGTCACCAATCGCCGACATCGCATCCTGGTTTCATCGGCCGGGATGCTGGCGGAAGTGGCTGTGGCGGCGTTGGCGGTCCTGATCGCGATGGCCAGCAGCAATCTGGCCGTGCAGTATCTCTGCGCGGCGGTAGCAACGCTCGGCACGATCACGACGCTCGCCTTCAACGGCAACCCGCTGATGAAGTTCGACGGTTACTATATCCTGAGTGACTTGTTGCATCGGCCGAACCTTTGGACCGAAGCCCAGCGGGCGGCCACCGCGGCGATCGCGCGCTTGCTCAATCCGTTCTGTGATCGTCCGGCCGTCGCCGGCTGCGCTGTCGGCGCCGAACAGTACGGTTCTCAGTTGCCGCTGGCCGCCTTCGGCATGACGACGATGTTCTATCGAATGCTGATGCTGCTCACGATGGCCTGGTGGCTGCTGAGCGTCTGGCATGGCATCGGTGCGTTGGTGGTTGCTTGGGCCGTGTGGGGCTGGTTTGTAAGGCCGTACTGGCTCAAGCGCGCCGGCATCCGCGCCGCGCAAGCCGCTGGCCTCGCGCCGCCGGCCGCCGAGCCGACCAGGACCAAGCGGGCTCAGCTGGCTTACTGGTTATGCCTTGCCTTCATCGCGGTGCTCGTCGGCTGGCTCCCTTCTCCGCAGGGAATCACCGCGCCGGGCATCGTCGGTTACGCTCAGCCCACGACGGTGCGCTCGGGCACCGAAGGCGTATTGACGCGACTGGCTGTCAGCGATCGTCAGTGGGTCGTGGCGGGCGAGCTGATCGCCGAGTTGTCCAATCCTGAATTGCTCGTCGAACTGAGCCAGGCTCGGCTGCAGCATCAAACTGCGCTCGAACAAGCCAACGCCTTGCGGGCTCGCGGCGAACTAGCGCTGCTGCAAGCGGAGCAGGCAAAGATCGAGTCGCTGGCCGAACACGTCGAGCAACTGTCCGCAAGGGCTGGCGAGCTCGATATCCGAGCTCCATGTGCCGGCATGATTGTAGCCAGCAGCAGCGACAAGCCGCTGGGCCGGTTCGTCAAAGTTGGCATGCCGATCTGCATGATCGTTTTGCCCGAGCAATTGGAAGTGTGCGCATCGGCCAGCCAGCGCGATGCGATCGAGTTCCAGCGCTTGCGCGACGATCGGGTCGCCATCACCGCTCCGGCTGGACACCGTTGCATGGGCAAGCTGGTCAGCGTCGATACCCGTGGCTCGGATCACTGCGAACAGCCGTCACTGGCGGCCAACTACGGCGGTCCGCTCGCCGTCGAGTTTACCACCGACGCGCATGGCGAGAAGCTGCTTCAGTTCCCAGCGCCGCGCTTCGAGATCAAAGCTCAACTGAGCGCAGAGGATGCAGAGGACTGGATGCCGGGACAACGCGTCTGGATCCAACTGAACGAGCGACCCCAACGCGTCTGGCAGTGGGCATGGGAAGCGCTTTTTGAGACGTTGCAATCGCGGGCCAATCGCTGATCAGGCTGCTTTTTAACCGCGGAGGCGCAGAGAGCGCGGAGGAAGACGCAGGGAAGAATTACACTGCTTGGCTGCGGACGCTGCTCAGTAGCGAACGGTAGCGGCCCAGCAGTTTGCGAATCAGCATGCCCAGGTAGAAGTTGACGACCAGCGACAGTACGAACATCACCGGCAGAACGTTGTCCATGCCGCTGTGACTGTTGGCATACGCGTCTGCCGTATCGCGGTCATCAGTTGTTTTGCGATCTTTACCAGTATCGCTGTGGCTCGAACTGTGCGTGTTTGAGTTGCCACTGCTTGCGGTGACGCCCGATGTCGACGGCAAGCTCGTCGAGCCGCGATTGTCGGCGATGCGAATCGGTGGCTGATTGCCGCTGGGGAGCGACAGCGGATCGGGCGCATACTGCGGAGGCATCAAGCCACCGTAGCCGGGTGCGCTCGATGCGGTGCCGTATGCCGGCGCCGATGGGCCGTAGGGATACTGCGAACCTACGCTGCTGCCGGTGCCGGCGGTGGCGTACTGACCGTAAGGCGCTTGGGTCGCATTGCCGCGCGGATAGCCTCCAAAGTTGCCTCCGCCGAAGTTACCGCCAACGCCACTGTTGTTCAGCGGCGTCATGCCGCTATTCGCAGTGCTGTTGTAACCCGGCACAGCGCTGCCAGGACTCGACGTCGAATTGTTGTAGCCAGGTTGGTTGTAGCTGGGCTGGTTGTAAGCTGAAGCTTGGCCGCCGGCGTATTGGCCCGAGGAACCGTTGTAGGACTGGCCCGAATTGAGCCCGCTGCCGCTATTGGCACCCGACAGCGAACCGTTGTTGGCGGGATAGCCAGCGTTGCCGAGGCCGCCGCTGAGAGGGCTGCTGCTGCCGATCGAAGAGTTGAGCGGCGGGGCGGCAGCGGTTCCATCGTTGTGAAAGCCATCGCCCGGCGCATGGTTGTGTGCGGGCGAAGTCGGATAGTTGCCCGCCGTGGCTGGCGAACCGAGGCTGCTCGATGGAGAGCTGGGCAAAGCGGTCGATGACAAACCGGTCGATTGCGAGCCGGCCGCTGGGGTCGCCGGCTGCGTGGCCGTGTTGGCGAACTTGCCCGTGCCGCTGCCCCGCGATTCGCTCAGCAGCGAGCTGCCGGGAGTATTCTGTGCGAGATTCTGCGCCAGCAAGTTTTGGGCATTGCGCATCGCCTCGGAGCTGCGGCTGCTGATCGCCCCGCTGATGTCGCTCCGAATCGCGTCGCTCAGACTGCTTCCGAGCTGGCTGGCTTGATCGGCCAGCGATGTACCGGGAGCTTCGGGCAATGCGCTCGGGCTGCCGGCGAGCGATGGCGGAGTCCCATCGCCCCCCACGTTGCGAACCTCACCGGGCAGAGCACTTTCCAGTTGCGAGAAGCGTCCGCGGCCGGCGCTGGCTTCGATATTGGCTAAGACAGCCGTAGTGACCGGCGGAAGTTTCATTACTTCTTCCATCGGCGTGGAGACGATCGGTTCGGTGCCGATGCGCACGACGACGCGGCTCAAGCGCGCAGCCACTTCCGTGGGGACGTCGCTCTCCTTCTCCTGAGCGGCCGAGGTCATGTCTTTGACGTTTTGCGGCGATAACTGCACGACGTACTCGAGCTTGCCGTCGTGTGGATTTATTTTCCAACCAAAATAACGCACGGTAACACCACCAACTTTGCCGGTCGCGGCCCATATTATTAACATAATTAATACAATA
>JBQCEI010001143.1:0-3850 GCA_051960375.1 Aureliella sp.
CCCCCAAATCGCGAATTGATGGCTCAAGGCATCGGCAACATGCTTTCCGGCATGGTCGGCGGCTTGCCGATCACCAGTGTGGTGGTCCGCAGCTCAGTCAATCTCAACAGTGGTGCCGCATCGCGCAAGTCGGCCATCATCCATGGCATCTTGATCGCCGGCTGCGTGGTATTAATTCCGGTGCTGCTCAATCAAATCCCGCTCGCCGCACTGGCCGCGATCCTTTTGTACACCGGTTACAAACTGGCGAGCCTGAAAACGTTTCGCGAGTTCTACCTGCGAGGCTTCAATCAGTTCTTGCCCTTCGTCGTCACGATCGTGGCGATCCTGTTTACCGACCTGTTGATCGGGGTGCTGATCGGTCTGGCGGTCGGCATTTTCTTCGTGCTCCGCAAGAACGTGCAGATGCCTTTCCTCTATCGCCAGGAGCGCCACGTCGCCGGTGAAATCATTCGATTGAAGCTCGGCCAACAGGTGACGTTCCTCAATCGCGCCTCGCTGCGGACCACGCTCGACAGCTTGCCCGAAGAATCCGAAGTCTTGATCGATGCCAAGTCGACCGAGTACATCGACCGCGACATCATGGAACTGCTCCGTGAGTTTCGTGACGTCGCGGCTGCGGCCAAGCGGATTCGCTTGAGCGTCATCGGTCTTAAGGACGAATACGCGGCTGAAAATCGCCTGCAGTTCGTCAGCGTTCCCACGCAAGAAATGCAAGCCACGGTGACGCCCGGCGAAGTGCTCGAGATTCTCAAGGAAGGCAATCAGCGCTTCGTGCAAGATCGACGACTGGAGCGCGATCTGAAGAGCCAGGTGATTCAGACCAGTCAGCGGCAGTATCCGATCGCCGCGGTGCTCAGTTGCATCGACTCGCGCACGACCTCGGAGCTGATTTTTGACCTCGGTCTGGGCGATATCTTCAGCGTTCGCGTCGCAGGCAACGTCGTCAACGAAGACGTGCTGGGCAGCATCGAATACGCCACCGCTGTCGCCGGCGCCAAGCTGATCGTCGTGCTCGGTCATACCAACTGCGGCGCGGTCAATGCCGCTTGCGATCACGTGCGCATGGGACACGTCACTGGCTTGCTGGCCAAGATTCAGCATGCGGTCGAGCAAGAGACGACGACCACTGAGAACCGCACGAGCAGCAACGTCGCGTTCGTCCGCAATGTGACGCGGCTCAACGTGGCTCATGTCATCGACGAGATTCGCCGACGCAGCCCGACCGTTGCCCAGCTGATCAGCGAGGGCAAGGTCGGCCTCGTCGGCGGCATCTACAACCTGGAGAGCGGCGCAGTCGAATTCATCGATGAGGGCGGGTTGCGAATTTTTACCGCGGAGGACGCAGAGATCGCGGAGAAGACCTGAGTCATCCTCCGCGCTGTTTTTCTAACCCGACGCGTAAGCGAGGGATGAACCTGCCACAGCGGCCAACCGCAGGCTAACGCCCGGCGGCTGATCAGGTAGCGACCAGAGCGTGCGACTCCTTGTGCGGTGGCTTTTCCAGGACTTCGCCGGCGCGATGTTCGGCTTCGATCTCCGTCTTGTTGACCGGCGAGCGCAGGACCGCTACCGAGCAAGGCTTGAGCGCGTAAGTGCTCGAGATCTCAGGCTTGCCCTGTTCCTTCAGGCACGAGGAATCGAACAGCCACTCCCACGGTTCGCCGCTGGCCAGTTTCGGCATCGTGAAGGGAATCTCGACCGCGTGATCGGCGTTGAACAGCATGAGGATGTGGTCGGCGACGATCGGTTCGCCGTATTCATCCACGTCGACTTTGCCGCCGCATAGATGGACGCCCAAGCAGCGCACGTGCGGATTGTTCCAGGCTTCGTCGCACATCTCGGCGCCGCTCGGTTCGAGCCAAGCGATTTCGGGCACATGCTCGCCGCGGAGTTGCTTGCCGTGGAAGAACCGGCGGCGCTGAAAGACCGGTTGCTTGCGACGGATGTCGACCAAGTACCGGACAAACTCCATCAGCGATTTCTGCTGGTCATCGAACTCCCAATTGAGCCACGTCAGTTCGTTGTCCTGGCAGTAGCAGTTGTTGTTTCCCTGCTGCGAGTGGCTGACCTCGTCACCGGAGAGCAACATCGGCACCCCTTGCGAGAGAATCAGCGTGGCCAGCATCGCCCGCTTCTTTCGCTGGCGCAGTTCGTTCACCTCCGGATCGTCACTCGGCCCTTCGACGCCGCAGTTCCAGCTGTCGTTATGATCGCAGCCGTCGCGGTTATCTTCTCCGTTGGCCTCGTTGTGCTTCTGGTTGTAGCTGACCAGATCGTTGAGCGTGAAGCCGTCATGGCAAGTGATGAAGTTGACGCTCGCGTGCGGACGCCGACCGTTCCACTGATACAGGTCGCTCGAGCCGCTGATCCGCGTGGCGAACTCCGAGGCCACGCCACCATCACCTTTCCAAAAGCGACGCACGCAATCGCGATAGCGGCCGTTCCACTCCGACCAGCCGACCGGGAAGTTGCCGACCTGATAACCCCCTTCGCCCAAATCCCAAGGCTCGGCGATCAACTTCACCTGCGAGAGGACCGGATCCTGGTGAATGATGTCGAAGAAGGCACCGAGCTTGTCGACCTCGTGCAGCTCGCGAGCCAGGGTGCTCGCCAAGTCGAAGCGGAACCCGTCGATGTGCAGTTCGCTGACCCAGTACCGCAAGCTGTCCATGATGAACTGGAGCACGCGCGGATTGCGCATGTTCAGCGTGTTGCCGCAGCCGGTATAGTCGGTGTAGTACCGCGGATCGGGCGCCACGCGATAGTAGCTGGCGTTGTCGATGCCGCGGAATGAAACCGTCGGCCCCATCTGGTTGCCTTCGGCGGTGTGGTTGTAGACCACGTCTAAGATGACTTCGATTCCCGCATCGTGAAGGGTGCGGACCATCATCTTGAACTCGCGGACCACTTCGTTGGGATCTTTGGCCGACGCGTAGCGCGGATCGGGCGCGAAGAACCCCAGCGTGTTGTAGCCCCAGTAATTGGTCAGCCCCTTGTCGAGCAAGTGGCGATCGTTCGAATGGAGCTGGACCGGCAACAGCTCGACCGCGTTGATCCCCAGATCGGTCAGGTGCTTGATCGCGTCGGCGCTGCTGAGCCCGGCATAGGTACCGCGCAGTTCCTCGGGAATGTGCGGATTGAGCTGCGTGAAGCCCTTCACGTGCATTTCATAGATGATCAATTTGTGCGACGGGATTTGGGGCCGCTGATCGTTGCCCCATGTGAACGCTTCGTCGATCACCATGCCCAGCGGAGCGTCCGCCGCGCTGCACAGCGGGCTGAATGACAAGTCGGCTTGCTCGTCGCCGACGATGTAACCGTGCATCGCATCGGTCCAGTTCGGCATGCGGCCAATCGCTTTGGCGTACGGATCCAGCAACAGCTTGTTCGGATTGAAGCGATGTCCCTGGGCAGGCTCGTAGGGGCCGAAGACGCGATAGCCGTAGAGCTGGCCGGGGCGAGCCTCGGGCAGATAGACGTGCCATACCATGTCGGTATGCTCAGGCATCGGGATGCGCACGGACTCTTTGGTATCTTCGGGCGAATTGAACAAACACAGTTCGACTTTGGTGGCGTTCTCGCTGTAGAGAGCAAAATTAACGCCTCTGCCATCCCACGTGGCGCCCAATGGATAAGGTCGGCCTGGCCAAATGCGCATTGTGGCAAACTCCTGAATAGTATTTTTCACGACTGTCACACACTTTGTGAGTCCGTGCCGCCTCCTCAAGCAAACAGTGCGCCTAAAATTTCAGCCATAAAAAAACCGCTGATGGCACGCGGCCATCAGCGGTTGTCGGATAGGTTTGAACTGATCAGCCGGCACGCGGTAGCGTCCGGTTTCCCGTTG
>JBQCEI010001144.1:0-2935 GCA_051960375.1 Aureliella sp.
ATAAGCGGCCGTCAAACTGGCCACCGACCCGCTCGGGCCGCTGCCCGAAGGAGCCGATCCGGTGGAGCTCGCCGCGTGGACGGCGGTGAGCAACGTGCTGCTAAACCTCGACGAAGTGCTCATGAAGCGGTAAAGAGGTTTTACCGCAGTCGTGTGGCACTGGCTCTGCCAGTGTCTTCAGTTCGAAGTCTTTAGGCCAGAGACTGTCATAGACGTTCCAATGCGAAGCCGGTTCATACAACTGGTTCTGAATACCCCTTCGCTTTGGAAAGTGATGTGTTGCAGTACCCCTGCAAACTTCGAAAGCGAAGACACTGGCAGAGCCAGTGCCACACAGACGCGGAGAGAGCAGCATGCCGGCACTGGCACTCGTTAACGGTACGGCTGTTGCGCCTCGTCGCTTGATTGAAAACGCGGTCATCGTTTGCCGCGATGGCGTCATCACTTCGATCAAACCGGACGGTGCGCCGCCGAAGAATGCGCAGGTCGTCGACGCTCGCGGCGGCTACATTGTGCCGGGCTTTGTCGACATCCATGTGCACGGTGGAGCAGGGGCCGACTTCATGGACGGCACCACCGAGGCGGTGCGCATCGCTTGCCACGCCCATCTCCGGCATGGCACGACGAGCATCTTTCCCACGACGACCACCGGTTCGCCCGAGCAGGTGATGGCGATGCTCGAGGCGTGCCGGCTCGTCCAGCAAGAGGACCACTCGAACATCGCTGGAGTGCATCTGTACGGCCCCTTCTTTGCGCCTGACAAAGTCGGTTGCCACGCGCAGTCGGGCCGGCGCACTCCTATCGCCGAAGAGTATCGCCGCTATTTCGATACGGGCATGATCTCGGTCGCAACCTGCGCGGCGGAGCTGCCAGGGGCAGAAGCGTTCTATCGCCTTGCCGCTCGCAAACGATGCCTGGTTACTTGCGGGCACTCAAACGCCAGCTGGAGCGAGATGCAGCGGGCTTACGATGCCGGCATGCGCCACGTCGATCACTTCTGGTGCGCGATGAGTTCGGTCCCCTCGATCCGCGCTCGGCTGGGCACGCCGATGCAAGGCAGCATGGCCGAGTTCGTCTTGATGCAGCCCGAGATGAGCACCGAAGTGATCGCCGACGGCTGTCACCTGGCTCCTGAACTGCTTCAGTTCGCCTACCGCATGAAAGGGGCTGAGCGTCTGTGCCTGGTGACCGATTGCAACCGGGCTCTCGATATGCCGCCCGGCGAGTATCGCTTCGGCAGCGAACATGACGGGACCTGGTTTACCAGCGACGGACGCGTCGGCAGGGCGCCCGGCGGCAGCCTGGCCAGTTCAATCGTCGGCATGGATCACATGCTGCGAACGATGCTCAAGGGCAGCGGTGCTTCGCTGGTCGAGGCCGTGCGCATGGCCAGTCTCACCCCCGCCGAGCGCACCGGCATCGCCGATCGCACCGGCAGCCTCGAAAAAGACAAAGCCGCCGACGTTTTAATTCTCAGCCGCAAGCTGGAAGTCAAACGCGTCTTCCTCCGCGGCGAAGAATTTCCTCTGCGCTCTCCGCGTCCTCCGCGGTAAAACCGGGCTGGGGCGCCGGACTGGTGGAGCCTGGGAACGAGCGCACGAGCAAAGTATACTCGTGCAAAGGCTCGGATCTCCGAGTCCCCCCTTTGAAGAGGTCGCCATCTGCCGATGACCTCCTTTTTCACTTTTTCCCGCCTCAAAGGTCTTGGCCCAATGACTGTTGCGATTCGTGCTTATTTACTGACGCTGTGCGCCGCTGCGCTGCTGGTGTCCGCCTCGGCGGATGCATTCGCGCAGAAGCCGCAGGCCGACGACGCGATGAAGACCGCTGAGCAATTGCTCAAGCATGCGCCGCGTCCCAAGCGCCCCGAGCTGCCTCCGAGCGCCCTGCCGCTGAAGTTCATTCACGGCGAGCGCATTGCATTCATCGGCAATTCGACTGCCGAACGCATGAACCTGTTCGGTCACTTCGAGACGCTGCTGCATTTGCGCTATCCCAACGAGCAGTTGGTCGTTCGCAACTTCGCTCGCCCGGCCGATGAAGTGGCCAACCGTCAGCGAGGCAACGACTACTACAAGCTCGACGATCCGCTAGCGGCATTCGGCTCCGATACGTTCTTGTGCTTCTTCGGTTTCAACGAGTCGTTTGCCGGCCCCGAGGGCGTCGCGAAGTTTCAACGCGACTACGAGGCGATGCTCGACGAGTTCACCAAGAAGTATCCGCGCGACGACGCGGGCAGCCAGCCTCGCTTTGTGATCATTTCGCCGATCGCCGTCGAAGCCAGCGGCGATCCGCTGATGCCCGACGCTTCGGCTCAAAATGCCAACCTGGTTCTCTATCGCGATGCCGCTCGAGCGGTTGCAGAGAAACGCAAGCTCGCCTTTGTCGATCTGCTCGACCCGTCGGCCGCTCGCTTTGCCGATCAGCCGGGTCTGCAACTGACGATCAATGGTTGCCACCTCAACGAGGCGGGCGATCGCGTGATCGGAGAGATCCTCGACCAGCTCCTGGCCGGTTCGCCGCATCCGTCGCGCGGCAGCTCCGATCGCATGGAAAAACTGCGAGCTGCGGTGAACGACAAGTCGTGGGTTCACATGCAAGACTACCGCATGCTCAACGGCTGGTACGTCTACGGCGGCCGTCGCACCTGGGACACTGAAACGTTCCCGCGCGAGTACGTCAAGATTCGCAACATGGCCGCCGTTCGCGATCAGTACGTCTGGGATATCGCGCAAGGCAAGCGAGTTTTCGACGAGCCCGATGACAGTCAGACCGGCGAGCTGATCGTGCCTCCGACGCGCTTCGGCGAGCCGCGGCAGAAGTATAGCGAGAACGCCGAAGGTGGTCCGACGATTCAGCCGCCCGACAAGCTGATCGCCAGCTGCACGATGCCGCCGGGCTTCGAGATGAAGCTGTTTGCCGACGAAGAAAAATT
>JBQCEI010001145.1:0-2780 GCA_051960375.1 Aureliella sp.
CCCTCCGGGGCGGACAATTCTTGCGCTCGCGCATTCCCCGAGGCTTCCGCCCCGGGCTACTGACGGCGGGCCCTCCGGGCCGCTAGCAGCCTGTTGTGCGCAAACAACTTGGGAACACTCTCCTAACCGCGGCTAAGGCGCCGGTGGCGAGCCCTCCTCGGGCTTCGCCGCGGAGAGCTCGCCGGACTCATAAACAGACTTTGACTTGGCGGACCCACCGGCATTGCCCTCGTCCGGCTTGGACTATGCAGGCATGGACTCTGCAGGCTTTGACTCTGCAGGCTTGGACTCGGCAGGCTTGGGCGGTGCGGTTTTGAAATCGGGCGGAGGGACCTCGGGGATGGTGGTGTCGCTGGCCGACTCCTTGGGCTCCTCGCCGGTTTCCTGAGCCCGCTTTTCTTCGGCGACTTGTTCGGCTGCCTGTTCTTCGCGCGACTTGCGGATGACGTCGAACCAGGCGCCGCGGTTGGGATTGCTCGACCATTCGGCTAGCACCTGCGCCAAGCGCGGGTCGGCGTTGGCCGCCTCGTGTTCTTCGCGGAATCGCAGAAAATCATTCAAGACGAAGTCCGAGGGAAGTTCCTTGTCGATCAAGCGGCGATAGCGTTTGATCGCCTTGCTCACCTCGTCGGCCGACTCGTCGGTCATCATCGCCGGGAAGCGATTGAACACGGCGTTCCAGTTCTTCCAGGCGCTGTCGTACCGGGCGATCGCTCCGTCGAGGATGCCCTTGTCGAGCAACTGATTGGCTTCATACAAGTCGCTGCGGGCGGCCAAGGCTTCGTCGGTCTGCTCGGCGGTGCAGCGCATTTGCCAGTAAGCGTAGTTGACCTGGTTGCGATAGATTTCGACGTGCGCGACGAACTGTTCGGCTTTCTCGACGTTCAGCGCCAGTTCCATCGCTTTGAACTGCTTCTCCTTGGGCATGCGCTCGACGACATCGCGATAGGGGACGCGCATCTTGCCTTCGATGCGCATGGCTTCGAAGACTTCCTGACTGGTGCGTTCCAAGTCGGGAGTGTCGAGGATTCGCTTTTCTTCGTCGGTTAGCTCATCGCGGCGCTGCTCGCGGAGCTCCTCCAGTTCTTTACCGCAGTACGCTTCGAACTCCTTCCTGACGCGATCCACCGCCTGGTTGGCCGCGCCGATGTCGTTCATGCGCAGATCCTCGCCGAAGCTCGAGCGGATGAGCAGGTTGCCAAACCAATCCCAGCCCTCACCACCTTTGCGCCAAGCCAGTTCGGCCGGATAGCCGAGGTGTCCTTCGCTTTCGATCGCTTGGGCGAAGTTGAGCAGCCACTGCGGCCCCATGCGATAGAAGTTCGTCGGACTCCTGCACGGCGCCGATCCCTCGTTGACCATCGCGTAACAACGTTCGTACCACAGCCGCCCAGTCAGCCAGCTGTCGGGGTAGTTGTCCGGCCCCAGCCCTTCCTGCTGGGTGACATCCATCCCTTTCTGCCTCAGCTCCTCATGCCAGTCGCGGTCTTCGCGATAGAGCTGACGGTACTGAAGTTTCTCGTCCGAGACGCCGAGCTTGTTGCCGAAATTCCAGCCCAGTTGATAAGGCATCTCGGTTTTGCGACGATTGTATTTGGCGCCGGTCAGCAGGTAATCGATCCCTTTCTTGACCCACACGTAGCGCTGGCGGTAATCGTCGAACTCGACCGAGATGTTGTACGACAAGTTCCACGCCAAATCGTCCCAGACCTTGACGAAGTGCGGCTCGAGCTTGGTGATCTGATTGAGCGCCGCGGAATAGTTATCCCAGAATTGCTCGCGCTTGTAGTATTCCGCCCGCTGACGCAGGATGCTTACCGCCACGCCGCGCAAACCCAAGGTTGCCAGCCGCATCGATTCGCTGGCCGGGTCGATCGCCCCCAGGTCGGCTTGTCCCAGTTCGTACTTGGAACGGATCTTGGCCAGCGCCCCGCCAGGGCTGAGCTTGGTGCCGTCGGCGCTGCGCACCGAGGGCTGGCCCAAGACGTAAATCGGGAACAGCAGCAAAACGATGGCAGCGATATAGACCAATCTGCGACGTAGAATCTGCACGTTCATGCAGCCAACTCCCGCGTCTTGAGAAAGAAGTATCCGACGAGCGTAGTCACCAAGAAATAACAAGCCGTCTGTGTGACATGCCGCCCCAGCAACGATCCGAAGATGTCGACGCCGTAGGCGACAAAGGAAGAAGTATCCAGATTGCCGAAGTCGGGGAAGACGCGCGCCAGAACGCTCAGCGGCGCCATCAGCGCGTAGTCGACCGACTTGATCGCGCTTTCGAGCGTCTCGTTGCCCAGGTCCAGATCGACCGTCGCACCGGCCTGCGAGGTCATGCGGATCATCGACTCGATCGGTCCGCCGCCGGGAATCTTGCCGCTGGCCACTTCGCTGGCGATGCCGCCGACGAAGCCGAACACCAAGCAGGTCAGCGTGGCGATCATGGCCACCGGGCCGCTCAGGAACGTGCTGAACATGACGCCGAAGCAAATGATCGTAACCATTTGCAACCAGATGCCGACATAAGCCTTGAACATGTTCCACGCAAACGTGTGGTCGCCCGCGCGGATATAGAGGTCAGCCTGCGACATGCCCAAGTACTGGCCGCGATCGTCGCAGCGCACGATCACTTCCAGCGTGCCATCTTCGGAGACCAGATCATCATACAGATCCAGCTCGACAGGCACGCCGTCGCGGAAGCCTTCTAACTTGCGCGGAATTTCCCGCTGGTCGACTTGGAATTCCTTGACGATGAATCGCAGACGCGAGCTCTCGACCTTGGC
>JBQCEI010001146.1:0-3299 GCA_051960375.1 Aureliella sp.
GAAAAATACCAATCGCCTGTGGCGCCGCCATGCGCAGCGGCTGTTGGTCGAGCGTGGCCAGAGCGACGTCGTGCCTGACTTGATCAAGCTCGTCGCTGATCAGCAACACGATGAAGTGGGTTTGAACGCCGGCGCGATCCATGCGCTCTGGACGCTCAAAGGACTCGGTGCGCTTGATTCGGCTTCATCGCCTGCGTTCGCTGCAGCTACGGCTGCTTTGAAACATCCGTCGGCTGGCGTGCGTCGCAACGCGGCGCTCGTCTTGCCGAGCTGCCGTGAATCGGTCGCGGCGCTGGCCGAAGCCAACTTGCTGGCCGACGCGGAGCCGCAAGTGCGCTTGGGAGCTCTGATGGCCTTGGCCGAGATGCCCGAAGATGACGCAGCGGGCAAGCTGCTGGCCGCGGCCGCTCGCGACGAAAGCAACATGCTCGATCGCTGGCTCAGGGAAGGCATCATCTGCGCCGGGGCCGCTCAAGCAACTCCGCTGCTCTCGTCGCTGCTCACTCAAGTAAGCGCAGCGCAGTCGGGCGAGGCTTCGCCAAAGGCTGCTAAGAACGACTCGCAGAAGCCTGCAGAAAATGCGTTCCGGAGATCCGAAGGTGCCGCGGCGGGAGGTCGGGCTCCGGCTCGGCAGTTTGCCGATGTGGCCGAGGCGCAGGATGAAGTGGTGGCGGTGTTGGCTGAGCATTTGGCTCGATCCTCGCCGACGCGCGAGCAGCTCGTCGCCCTGCTCAAGAATATGGCCGCTGGCGACCAGGCGATGGCGGAAGCGATCGTTGCCGGTCTGGCCCGCGGCTGGCCGCGCGATTACAAACCTGAACTGACCGGCGAGCTCGAAAAAGAACTCGACGCGCTGGTCGAGAAGCTGCCCCTCGGTTCGCGCGGACAACTGGTCATGCTGGCGAGCAGTTGGGGAAGCGAGAAACTGCAGAAGTATGCAGCAGAAATCATCGCGGGGCTGAAGGAGCAAATCGGCAACGAAGAGCTCAGCGCTGAGCAGCGCCTGGACGCGGTCAAGCAGCTCATGCAATTCAGCCGCGGTAGCGATGAAGTGGTCGTCGAAGTGGTCGAGATGCTCGGTCCGCAGAACGCGCCGCAATTCAACTCGGGCATCGTCCGAGCTCTGGCCGGGAGTGATTCGCCGCGCGTCGGCGAGCTGCTCATCGAGAACTGGAACCGCTTCACGCCGAAGCTCCGCGAAGACGCCGTCTCGGTTCTGCTGCTGCGGCCCGAGTCGACGCGTCAACTGATCGACAGTCTCGCCAAAGGGCCGATCGGAGTCAGCGACCTGACGCTCGACCAGCGCCAGACTTTGAAAAACCATCCCAACCGCCGCCTGCGCGAAGCGGCCACCAAGGTCCTCTCGGCCAGCGGCGGCTTGCCGAGCGCCGACCGAGTGCAAGTGATCGAGCGCTACACGCAAGCGGCTCATACCAGCGGCGATGCCAAGCACGGCAAGGAGCTGTTCAAGAAGAACTGCGCCAACTGCCACAAGCACTCCGGCGAAGGTCAGGAGATCGGTCCCGACTTGACCGGTATGGCGGTGCATCCCAAGGAAGAACTGCTCGTTCACATCCTCGATCCAAGCCGCAGCGTCGAAGGCAACTTCCGCCGCTACACGGTGCTCACTGCCGACGGCAAAGTAATCGCTGGCATGTTGGCCGCGGAGTCGCTTTCGGCGATCGAGATCATCGACGCTGAGGGCAAGCGTCAATCGATCTCGCGCGACGACGTCGATCAGATCTCCGCCACCAACAAGTCGCTCATGCCCGAGGGGCTCGAGGAACAACTCAAGCCGGCCGATATGACCGACCTGCTCGAGTTCTTGACCAGCAAGGGGCGATTCGTGCCGCTCCCCTTGGCCGAAGTGGCCACGGCGATCAGCACCAAGGGGCTGTTCCACGAGGGTGACAACGGCCCGGACCGCATGGTCTTTGCCGATTGGAAACCGAAGGCGTTCAACGGCGTGCCGTTCCACCTGGTCGATCCGCTGGGCCAGACCAAGGCCAACATCGTCTTGCTCTACGGACCGCAAGGCACCTTGCCGCCGACGATGCCGCGAAGCGTCTCGCTGCCGGTCAACATGCCGGTCGCCAGGCTGCACCTGCTCAGCGGCGTCAGCGGCTGGGGCTTCCCGGCTTCGCGCGAAGGTTCGGTCAGCTTGATCGTGCGGTTCCACTTCGCCGACGGTAAGACCGAAGATCAGCCGCTGCTCAACGGTCAGCACTTCGCCGATTACATCCGCCGCATCGATGTGCCGCAGTCGCAGTTTGCGTTCAATCTGCGTGGCCAGCAGATTCGCTACTTAACTGTCGCGCCGGATCGCAAGGCCCTGGTGCAGGAGATCGAGCTGATCAAAGGCTCGGACAACTCGGCGCCGATTATAATGGCGATTACCGCCGAGCAGCCCCAATAGAGCTGCTGTCGCAGAGCTGCGACTGCAGAGCCGCGGCTGCGGCCCGCCCTACCCTCCAAAATCCGGCCGCGCATGCCGCGGTCCCCGCCCATGATTGATAAGTGCAAATTGCCTCGCGTGGCGCTGGCCTGGTTGTTGGTCAGCGCAGCAGTCGCGGCACGCGCCGCGCATGCCGACTCTGGCCCAGAATCCGAGCCCGATTCGAGTTCCAGGGCGGTAGCCGCGGCGCACGGGGCTGCCGAAGCGATCGACTTCAATCGCGACATTCGTCCGATCCTGTCGGAGAATTGTTTCTACTGCCATGGCCAGGACGCCAACAAGCGCGAAGCTGATTTGCGATTGGATGTGCGGGCCGCGGCGATCGAAGCCGGCGCGATTGTGCCTGGAGATGCTGGCGCGAGCGGAATCGTCGAGCGCATCCTCTCGGATGATCCCGAGATGCAGATGCCGCCGCCCAAGTCGAACCGCCGTCTGACCGCTGAGCAGAAGAAACTGCTCCAGCGCTGGATCGCCGACGGAGCCGAGTATCTCGAGCATTGGGCATTCACCGCGCCGGTGCGTCCCGTGCCGCCGGATGAGCCCGAGAAGCCTGCCGAGCCCGCGGATATCGCAACGCGAGAGCATCAGTCGTCTGCAGAGAGCGGCCCATGGAGTCGTTCGCCGATCGATCGCTTCATCGCGGCCAGACTTCCGGAAGTCGGATTGGCGCCGTCGCCCGAAGCGGATCGGGCCACGCTGATCAAGCGGCTAGCGATCGACTTGACCGGCCTGCCGCCGGCTCCTGAGGAGATCGAAGCGTTTGTAAGTGACAAGGCCCCCGATGCCTATGAGCGGCTGGTCGATCGCTACTTGAGCAAGCCCGGCTATGGCGAGCGACAGTCGC
>JBQCEI010001147.1:0-5491 GCA_051960375.1 Aureliella sp.
GTAGGGCCTGTCGCCTGGCTCGTGTTGCCGCGGCCTTCTTTGCCGAACGCGAACGTTGCTCGCGAACCATATGGAACGCAGCGACGACTTCTTTACAGACGACGGAGGGTTCAAAATCCCCATCGAACTTAATAGTCGTTATCCGCTCACCATCGTGCTCGATGCGTACGTTGTGAATCTTCTGGTCACCGTGGTACACCCAGCCCCAACTGGTTTTGCCTTTCGGACAGAGAGCAATCAGTTCGGCTTCTACGCTTGAACTCATAGCTGCACCCTCCCGCAGATCGTGTCCATGCCTCCATCGAACTGCTCGTGGATCTCCCAGGGCACATAGCCCATAAACTGATAACGACCATCGATCAGTGTGTAGAGAATCACATAAGCACCGCTGTGCGATAGGAACGGGAGGTCTTCGCGGTTCTGATGGAGCATCACTCTTCCATCGAACGGACCACCAATTAGCTCTGCCATACAACACCCTTTCTTGCAGACATCGCCACCGATACTGCCCGCAGTGGCTTCGGGCTTTTGTTTCCTGCGATCACGCCGGCACCTCACAGCGAAAGACTCGATTCGGCCAACGCTCCGCATCGCAATCGGCCAGAACGATCGCTTCGGCCGGCGGCTCGTTACGTCGCTGCCAAGCTTCGAACTCTGCCCACAGTCGCGGGAAGTCTTCGGGGTGCGGTTCAATCGGGTAGCCACTGGCACCGAGCCAGCGCTGAAAATCCGTCTGCTGGACTTCCATCTACAGATCCTCCCTAGGGAAGTGAAACTAGACGCGGCCGTTCAGACGATCGGCCAACTGCTTAGCCGCGCGCACGGCGGCCCGGTCCTGCTGAGCAGGTGTTTCGATAGGCGCAGGGGTAGCGCCGTCGCGTGCCTCTGTCGTCGCATCGATGTAGCGACGAACAGCCTCGCGAGAAGTGAGCCTTCTACCGCCGAGAATGCATGTCTCAAGGCGGATACCACGGCTGCCGCGGGAGCTCCACCGCAGGCAGGTTGTTAAGTGCGGTCTGATGCCGGTCTCAAGCTCTACGGCTTCGACCAGCGGATATAACTTTTCCTTGGTGGCAGTGCATTTCATTCCTGATACTCCGAGCAGACTGCGAATTAACGCTTAACCATGCTCGAAGTATTGCAAGTGCTGCGGGCTATAAAACGGTACGAAAAAGAACGTTCGTTTTAGTTCGTTTAATTCTTGGGTTTACGGCCCTGTGTGTCTCTGCGGATGTCACTGTCCGTGGTCTTCGCAAAGCGCTTGATCTCAGCCTTTACAGCGCCGGCCGTGTCGCCTGTGCCGTCCAGTTCACAAGCTACCTCTGTCCATGTCTTGCCTTCGTTCCAAAGCCGCAAGCCTTTCTCTTTCCGAGTCTCGCCAGCCGGTAGGCTGTGGTCGCGGTGTTCCGCACATGGGGCAGCGAGTGATTGCAGGGCATTCTCTAGTTCAATGTCCAGCCATAGCCCGACATCATTCAGCCAAGATGCGGCCTGCTTTTGTTTCTCCACCAACTCGCCCGGGCCTGGCCAGAGCATCAGAAACCTTGCAAACTCATGTCGTGCTTCCAGTCTGTCGAACTCATCAAAGAACTGATCTAGGCCGCAAAGCCAGTCAGCAACAAGCTGCCCCAACTCGGCGGCAGCGTCCGCGTATGTCCTTAGCGCAGTCGTGCCGATCGTGATGGAGTGATCGTTTCTCTGAGCCGAAACCACGTACTGCCGCACTGGCTCGCCAAACGTGTTAATAAACGTGAATCGTGCGTCATCCAAGCGTTGCTGATGTTCATGCCGGCGAAGCCAGAGGTTAAGCACATGGCTTGACGGCTTCTTTGGGTTGTCGATCAGCCATATCGACTTAACCGTCAGTTGTAAAATGATCTCACTGACAGCGCGACATTGGTTTGCGGCGCTATACGCTGTGACGAGTTGCTCGCGCAGCCCTGGCATCGCGTTGGTCCCCATAGTGAAGCATCGCTGCCGAGCCGCCACCGGCGCTATGGGTCGCAGATGACGGCTCGGACGCGGGGTCATGACTCCCCTGGCGATGCGAAATTGAAAACTACCCTATCTGCATAGCTACCTTAATAGCCCTCTGTTCGTCTTTTTCTGCATAAAGCTGGCTCATTGTGATGTCGGCGTGCCCGAGCACCGATGCGACTTCCTCAAGCCCGAAAATGGCCCGGATCTCGGTCGCCCGCAAGTGGCGCAACTGGTTCGGCGCCCATTCCTCGAGCTTGCCTTTCCGGCAGGCATACTTGATCGCCTTGCCATAGCTCTGGGTGGAATAGAACGTGCCTGGGGCGCGCTCGTACTTCTCGCCCGATCGCGTCTTGGCTGAGTAGCCCTTGCGGTTGCCCTGATTTGGAGGCGTATTGCGTGCTCTGGCCTCGCTTCGCTGCCGCTGTGCCTCCTGGGGCGAAAAGCAGTGATCGTCAGCGCCACGCAAGAGATAAGGGGCCAGGATGGCTTGAGATTTCGGCCCGCAATAGATCACGCGGCTCTTGCCGCGGTGAGCGGTCTTGTGCTTCGGCAGGCGGATTGCCCAAACGCTGCCCGATCGATCGACCATCCGCGGAGTCAGACGACACGCTTCGCCAGGCCGGCATCCGGTGAGCATCTGAAATTTGACCATGTCGGACACGACGCGCGGCAAGTGCTGAAGGGTTGCTTCGACTAGCTTCGGATCCACAGGCTTGACCGGCTCGGCTTCTGGCGCCGCGATCCTGCCGGCTTTCAGCGGCTCCACGCACTTGAGCTGCTGGTAGACCGTGACGGGAATCAGCCCCTCGGCCACGCCCCACTTAATCACGCGGAGCAGCCGCTTCATCTGCTTGTTGCAGTACTGCCGGGTGCATTTCCTCGCCGGTTTGTCGTTGCCGTCTGCATCCTTCCCGGCCTTTACTTCGCGCTTGAGCCACCACGCCCGCATCGTCTTGAAATGCTGAGCGGTCATGTCGCGAGCCTTGAGCATCGGATAGAGCTCGCTGATAGGCTGGATCGCGAGCCGCATCTGCGCGTACTCCGAGCCCTCAGCGTAGTATTCCTCGGCGTGATCGAGATAGGCGAGCGCCACTTGTGCGAGCGTTTTGTTGCCGCCGCGGAACTTGACCGCGTTGCGATTGAGAAGCCACTCGGCTTTGAGCTGCTCGTACTTTTCTTTGCTCTCTGGCGTGCCGTGCTTGCCGAGGTAGATCATGCGGCCGGAAAGACAGACGTAAGCAAGCCCTGTCGGCTTGTGTAACCGATAACCCGGCTCTCGTGCCATTCTGCGTTGTCTCCATGACTTACCCTGTAGACTACAGGGTAAAGTGATGCGGAAAACAGCGCACGAGAGCGGGTCTCGGTAACGTCTTTTTATCAACGAATCGCTGGAATTTTGGGCAAGTATCCCCGAGAGGATTCGAACCTCTAACCTTCGGCTTCGGAGGCCAACGTTCTATCCAGTTGAACTACGGGGACGCGCGGCTTTGCTGGCTGGAATTCTAGCGTCTGGCTAGCGGGTGTTCAAGGACAAGCGCTGCGGGCGGGCAGACGGGCAGGAGCGGGGCGAGGCTCGGCGGGGTAGGTCGGAGCAGACGGGTTAGGCGGCGCGGCGGCGGGGGCGGCGTTTGGGGAGGGAGTAGAGCTGGCTGTTGCCGGCCTTGCCGACTGGGCGGATCGCCTCGCTGTGGCGGAGGCAGTAGGCGACTTTTTGCGCAAACCACCGTGGGCGGTCGATCTGGCGGGCCAGTTCGGCTGTGTCGAACGACGCGGGAAGGTTTACTTGGGGCAAGAGCGACCAGAGGTCGGCCGCGGTGCGGAGTTCGCAGCGCCCGGTGACCTCGAGCAACGATTGTTCGAGCGTCGTGTAGTTCTTACGGCGAAAGCGATGCTTGAGCTTGGCGACGCGTTCTTCCTCCATGTCGACCAACAGCACCTCGAGCGTCAACCGCCGATGCGGGAAGAGGGTCGTGAAGTGTACCAGGTCCATGAAGATGTCGCCGAGCGTGCCGCGCTTGGGACTGAGCCGGCGACGCAGCACGCGGCCTTGCGGCGATTGGCGGGTGACGATCCACTTGCGAGCCACGATTGGCTTGACGACCCGCACGGCTCGGCCTTCTTCGTGCTCGAGCAAGCGGCGTATCTTGGCTTTTAGCGCGCCGAGCGACGCGTGCTGGATCTCGACCAGTTCGCCGGCCGGGCTAATCGCATCGATGCGGTAATCGGCGAACGTCACTTCGGTGTGCGCCGCGCTGCTCGCATAGCTGAGCTTGAGTTGCCGATGAAGTGCCGTTTCCATTCGCGCGTAACGCCGACTTGCGAGATTGCCCGACTTGCGCAAGGCTCCAAGGAGCCTGGCGCCGCACCGCCAGCGCGGCGGCGCCATTGTGACCCAATGCGTATCGGCCCGACAAGACCAATCCGATGACGCTTTGCTCGCGGGCGCATGCATTTTTCTTCGCAAACTCTCAGGCATCCGCCAACTGTCTCGTCGAGCTTGGCCCTGGGGCCGAGCGCTTGCAGCCGCTTGCCCGGCCCATGCCTTCTCGGCCCTGTCGCCGCCCGCTACACTATTCCGGTCCGACGGCGCGCGGGGCAGCCGGTTCTGAGCTCGATTGAAGCGTGGCTACGAGGGGCGCTGGCGGACGCGAGTAGCGCATCGGCGAGGCCGAGTGGTGGAATGGCAGACACACAGGACTTAAAATCCTGTGCTCCGTAAGGGGCGTGCGGGTTCGAGTCCCGCCTCGGCTACTAATAAAAACAAGGGTTTTCTGCAAAAGACCCAACGAAAACAAGGCAAAACGCTCTCCCGCTCTGTGCCAGCCTTGTGACACAACATGCCAGCAAATGCTACAATAGGCCAACCGTGGACTAGGGTTATGGCACAAATACGGCACAGTGGGGCGCAGCAATGGGCACACTCTACAAGCGCGGCGGGCTCTGGTACGCCGACTTCGTTGACCGCGACGGCAACCGCATTCGCAAGAGCACGAAGATGCGCGACAAGCAACTCGCGTCTAAGGTTCTGGCCAGGTGGGAGACCGACGAACGGCTGACCGAGTTCGGCGTGAAGCAGAATACCAAGCATCACGAACCGCTCGAGACGATGCTCGGGCAGTATGAGGCAAGCTTGCGGGCTGCCGGCAAGTCGGTTCAGCATGTAGACCGCACTGGCCAGCTAATCAGGGCGGCGGCGGAACATAACGACTGGAAGCGGCTGGGCGAGATCTCGGCCGAAGGCGTCAACGCCTATGCGGAATCACTGCGGACGGACGGCGCCAGGGCATCACGTACGATCGCCAGCATGGTCACAGCGGTGCGGAGCTTTTGTCGCTGGTGCGTTAGAAACCGCCATCTTGCAATCGACCCGACAGCCACGGTGGAAAAGCCATCGAGCAAGGTAGACCGGCGCATCGAGCGGCGCATGATTCTGCCCGAGGAATGGAAGTGGCTGCGCAAGTATCTCGAAGGGTCCGACGCGGTTAAGAACGGACAGTCCGGCGCCGAGCGG
>JBQCEI010001148.1:0-3875 GCA_051960375.1 Aureliella sp.
CTCCCCCTCGCCCCGCTTCGGGGAGGGGGGGCCGGGGGGTGAGGGGCCGAAGCGGGAATGTGTTCAGCCTTGGCAGACATCGAGTCTGAAAACCTCATCAGCGCTCGACAAGAGAGAACTTCATGGCTTACCGACTGCAAGACGATGAGCCGATTGTCGAGGGGCTGGCGCGAATCGTTCTCGAGCAAATCGATCGCGCGCTGGCGGAAGTGGCCGACCCGCAGTTGCCTCGTCCCGATGCGGTGCATGAAGTTCGCAAGCGATGCAAAAAGATTCGCGGTTTGCTGAGGCTCGCTCGCACTGCTTTGGCCGACGTCTATCACGCCGAGGATGACTTCTTCCGCGATGCTGCTCGCAAGCTGGCAGGTGTGCGGCAGGCCGAGGCGACGCTGGCGGTTCTGGATACGTTGCGTTCGGACGGCTCCTCGGCGCTGAGCGACGAAGTCATCGACCAAGTGCGAGACGCTCTGGCTGCCTGCCATCGCCATGCGGATCAGCCGGTCGATGTCGATGCGAGGCTTGCCGAGTTTGCCCAGGCGATGCAGGAGGCGCGGCAACGCGTCCAGCAGTGGACGAGCCGACCGGCCGACGCTGGGGAGATGCGGGACGCGATCCTCAAGGGTTTCAAGCGAGCGTATCGTCGCGGCCGCAGCGCTCTGGAGGCTGCCGAACTGGTGCAAGCCGACGATTACTTGCACGAGTTTCGCAAGTGGGCCAAGTATCACTGGCACCATATCAAGTTGCTCGAGCAGCTCGGCCCCAAGAAGAGGTTTCGGCGGCGCGACAAGCGGTTGACCGAGCTCTCCGATTTGCTCGGCGACGATCGCGACCTGGGGGCTTTGCGGCACGAGCTGCTCGAGCGCACCAAAGCGGCCGAGCAGCCGCTGGCGACGCACAAGGACCAAGTCGACCAGATCGTGTCCGCCATCGACCAGCGCCGGGGCTCCCTCCGCCGCGAAGCGTTTCGACTGGCGAAAAAACTCTACGACGAAAAGCCGAAGGCCCTGACCGGTCGGCTGGCAAAGCGGTGGCAGTAAACTGCCCCCCTTTCGCTTTGTGTGCCACTGGCCTTAGCCAGTGTCTTCCTGTTCGAAGTGTGAAGTTCGACAGAGGGACTGGCTTTCTAATGCCGAGTAACGTCCGGGGCACTATTCTTTCGGCTGAGGGCCTGGCATTGGAACGGGTGCCGTTCTGGTCGGCTTTTAACTTCGAGCGTGAAGACACTGGCTGAGGCCAGTGGCACACAGAAAACCCAAAAACCATTTGGCCTCACGCGAAGTCGCGAAGTTGTGCCAAGATTGTCGCACGGTTGTCGCAGTGAAAATATTTTCAAGAATGGGTGAAGAACTCCCCGGGGCCGGGCATCCAAACTGTCGGTAGCCTATCTGATCGCATGCCCCCAGGGGTGGAGGAGGGTCGCCTTTGGGAGCGAGTACTATTGTCGTCGACGAGATGATTCAACGCGCCGCCGATGGAGATCCGGCTGCTCAGCAAAGCATCTACGAGATGTACGGCGAGCGGGTCCATCGGTTGGTGCTGCGCATCGTCGGGCCGTCGGATGCCGACGATGTGACGCAAGACGTGTTCGTCAACATCTTCCAAAAGATGCACACGTTTCGCTTCGGATCGGAGTTCGGAACGTGGGTGCATCGCCTGGCGGTCAACGACGCGTTGCAGCACCTCCGCCGGCGGCAACGTCGCGCCGCTCAGCCGCTCGACGAAAGTCACTTGGTGGCAGCCGCGGCCAGTCGGCCAGCCGAAGATCGGGCGACCGACATGAAAGAGTTGTTCGAGATGGCCTTTGCTCGCTTGGACTCGGAATTGCGGATGATCCTGGAACTGAAAGAAGTCCAGAAACTGTCGTACGCGGAAATCGCTCAAATTGTAGGAATCCCCGAAGGGACGGTCGGCTCGAGACTGAATCGGGCTCGCCGCGAATTGCGGTCGCATCTCACGTCCCTGGGTTGGGAGGGTTGAAAATGAACTGTGCGGAAACTCAAGAGCTGTTATCGTCCTATTACGATGGCGAACTGAGTGGCGAGCTGGCCGCCCAGGTCGAGCAGCATGTGGCGCATTGCTCCGACTGCCAAGCGGAACTGGCTTCGTTTCAGCAGCTGAGCGCTGCGATCTGCGCGGCTCCTGCGTGCCCGCCAGCAGCTGGCAATTGGCAGCGCATCGCGGCTCGGCTCGAGGAACCGGGGCCAACCCCGAATGCGGTGACGCAGGCAAGTGCTGCAAGCGATGCCGTCGTCGTCAGGCCAGGGCAGATGAGCCCTGCGCAGATCAGCCCATCCCTTTTCGGCGGCGCGCGCACGGCGGCAGCCCTGCTGGCGCTGGCGGCCGCGGTGCTGCTGATGGTCGGTTTGCGAACGGGCGTCGATCGAAGCGGGAACGAACCCGCGGCAGTGGTCGCCTCGGCGGTCGATTACGAAGATGTATTGCAGACGTTCCAGCGCGAGCCGCAGCTGGCGATCGAGCAGCTGTCGAAGCGTTACGACGGACGCGAAGTTTCCGCGGAGCAAGCGACGGCGCTGCTCGGATTCCGCCCTTCGATCGCGGCGGGGCTCCCTTCGCAGGCTCGTTTGGTTTCGACTCGCGTGCTCAAGCTCCCCCAGTGCAAGTGCGAGGGGGGCAAGTGCACCTGCGCTCCGGGCCAGTGCAACTGCGCGGCTTGCTTGTGCGAGCGACCCGACGGCACGAAGTTCCTGGTCTTTGAACAGTGCAAGACGCAGGACGTCACCTTCGGGAATTTGCCGTCGGTGATCGCCCGCCGCGATAGCCACGATGTTCAGTTCATCAAGTCACCCCATCAACTGGCAGCCAGCTGGGTCCAGGACGATCGACGCTTGACCGCCATCGGCTTGAAGAATGAAGCGGAAGCGGAATCGCTGATCGCTGCCCTGGGCGAATCGCACGGCTAGCAGGCATTTTGTAACCCGACACGTAAGCGAGGGACGAACCCGCCAGAAAAGCAGGCGTTTTTCTTAGTGTCTTCGTGTCTTCGTGTCTTAGTGTCTTAGTGTCTTAGTGTCTTAGTGGTTCAAGTTCAGTTTTGAACCGCCAAGACACTAAGAGACCGAGGGAATCAAGAGCCTTTCTGGCAGGTTCGTCCCTCGCTTACGCGTCGGGTTACATAAGACCATTCACGGTTTGAAGCGCACAGTGACTAGCGGCCGGTGTGGCGATTGGGCTTGCGAGGCGGCGAAGGCTCGCCACCGCGCTTCGAGCTCGTCGATGCTGCCGATCCCGTAGTGTTTTTGCAGGGCTCTCGGGTATCCGTGATTCATCGAGTCGACGGCGAAGTCGACAACTCTTTGCGGATTGTCTTGGCGTGCGAGCATCTGCACCAGCGAAAGGCTCTGCCCATAGAAGGCGGGCATCTGATCGGCCGAAGAGAAACCGTTAAAGTTGAGAAGCTGTCCCAGCGGAAGCGATCTACCGCTGGCGAGCGCGTCGTGGCAGTCGCGCGCGTGAAGGAATTGTTTGTCCCGCGTGTCGGCGAGCATGGCGATGCCCTCGTCGAGCCAATGCGGCGGTTGCTGGCCGCCAAAGCGATCGGCCAGCACGATATGCGTCAGCTCGTGCGGCAGGGCCGAGAGCGCTCCGTCTGGCTCTATCCTCAAATCGATTCGACGCTTGCTGATTCGCCCAGAGTGGAGTTCGATCGTCGAGCATCCCTTGGTCTGCGCCGCGCCCGGGCCGACGGCTCCCAAGTAGCTGGCCAACGAGGGATGCAACACGACTTCGCAGCGCGGAGCCCACGGCGCATCACCGCGGGGCCCCCAGACGCGCCTCAACTCGGTTCGTAGGCTCTCGCACAACTCCAGCACATCGCCCACTGGCGGTCCGCCGCCAAAGGAATGGACATGAAAACA
>JBQCEI010001149.1:0-2009 GCA_051960375.1 Aureliella sp.
TTCTGCCGACGTGCGCGTCCCCTTCGAGATATCCCGGTGGCGTGATCTCTTTGACGGTGTAGGTGCCGGCGCGCAGGTTGTCGAAGCGATAATTGCCGTTGGCGTCGGTCGTCCGCGTTGCGACCAGCACATTGTTGGCATCGCGCAGCTCGACCGTCGCTCCGGCAATCGGCGTTTCGGTCGAGGTGGCATCGTCACAGTTGTATCCGTTGCGGACGACGGTCACTTTTCCGGAGATCGAAGCGGGCTGAGCCTCGGCAAAGTTCAGCAGCGTTGCATGCTGGTCGCCCAGCGGAATTTCAATTTGTGTCAGCCAGTCGGGATTGCCTGCCACCGTCTGCCCGACCGTCGCTCCGCCGCTGAGCACGCCGCGCGTCGCCCCGACGCTCAAATAACCCGAGGGCTGCGTTTCGCGCACCTGGTAGATGCCCGGCATGAGTTTTAAATTCGTGCCGAACGAGTACGCCCCTTGGCTGTCAGTGACCGTCTTGAAACCGGTCGAAACGTAGGTGCCGTTATCTTGACGGAAGAGTTCGAGTTCGACGTTCGCCAGGCGCTGTTCGCCGCCGTCGAGCACCAGGTTGTAGTTGTTGTCGACATAGACGATACCTGCCAGCGATACCGGCTTGGGCGTCTGTTGGACGCTCAAGGCAGTGCCGGCCGTGCGGTCGCGTTTGCTGTTGAAGTTGTCCGCTGGCAGCGGCAGACCGCTGGGGGCAAGCGCCTTGTCGTAGGCGTTGAGAAACTTGCTCTGACCGGAAATGTCTTCGTAGTGGTCGGCGGTGAAATCTGCTTTGAAGAGCGAATCCTGGAACTCGACACCCGAGGCAATCGGGTCAAAGCCCGAGTTGATGATGTCGAGGTCGGTCTCGCTGGGATCGTAGTTCTGCGCTTCGTCGACGTCGATCGAAAAGACCAGCGTGTCGCCCGCTTGGAAGTTGGTGAAGTCGAGGATCAACTTCGTCGAGCCGTCGACCACCGTGGCTTTGACCGTGGCATTGGGATTGGCGGTGGTGAGCTGCACGACTTGAAAGCCAGCGGCATGGTCGGCGCCGAAACCACCTTCTTCGGTATCGAAGAACATGTCGCCCACGCCGAAGCCCGGCGCATTGTGGTCGCCGTCGATGACCAGTCGGGTCATCTGAGTACCCGGGGCGCCACCCTTGAACGTAATGTAGAAAGTGTCGCCATGGATATCGGTGCCGCTGTCGTCTTCCACATAGACGCCACCGACCCAGATGGGATCGGCGGTCATCATCAGCCGCGGCTCCATCGACTCGAGCGTTATCCGGCGAGCGCGTTTGCGGGAGTCTCGCGACGGGCGTGCGGCGACGGCGGTTGGGCAGGCAGCCGCCGGTGCAAGGGCCATAACGCCGGCTCGCGCCGAAGTCGGCTGAGACGCGACATCACTGCGCAGCCACTGGGAGAAACGGCGAAGCTGTTGCGAAAAGACCACCTGTACCTCCATGCACAGTGTCCCCTTGCGACCAGACTGTCAAAGCAGGTCGACTCGGGGACGCTCTAGCGTATTTCCATATTGCGATCCACTTCCAGCGGAGCGCGCACCGGCTTGGTGATGCCGCGCACCTGCAGCAAAGCAGAATCGATCTTCCATAGCCGAACTGTCGTATCGAACGAACCCGAAACGAGCAGATCCGCGCAACTGCACATGACGGCCACCGATCCGGTGTGCCCCGTCAATTTGCCAAGTTCTTCATCGGCCAGGGCATCGTAGATGTGAATGGCGTTATCCGCCCCGGCCGCAGCAATCAAATAATCATTGATAAGACATAACGATCGCAGCTTTGCTCCCTTTAATTCACGGTCCAGCGTGACCTGCCCGGACGGCAAATCGTAGCGCACCAGCCGGCGGTCATCGCCCACGCTGGTCACCACCCGTCCGTCGGCCGAGAAGGCTGCCGTGTGCACGCGGTCGCGATGCAACTGGACATGCATCAGCTCTTCGCCGGTGCCGGTGTCCCACACACGCACCTTACCGTCGCGACCAC
>JBQCEI010001150.1:0-3751 GCA_051960375.1 Aureliella sp.
GGGCGAACGATTTCCGTGCTGCCGCTTTCCCGGGGCTTCCGCCCCGGGCTACTGACGTCGGCCCCTCCGGGGCGAGATGTGATCTCTTTCTTGCCAGGAGAGCAACCGACCGATGCGAGTGGTTTCCTTGTTGCCCAGCGCAACTGAGATCGTGTGCTTGTTGGGGCTCGAGGACGCTCTGGTCGGCGTCTCGCATGAGTGCGACTTTCCACCGAGCGTGCGCGACTTGCCAAAGGTCACTCGCACGCGTCTGATCGCAACTACCGACAGCGCTCACATCGATCAGCAAGTGCGGGAGCTGGCCGCAGCTGAGACTGCTTTGTACGAACTCGATCGCGAGCTTCTGGCTGAGCTTCAACCCGACTTGATCATCACGCAATCGCTCTGCTCGGTGTGCGCGGTATCCGAGCGCGAAGTCCTCGAGCTGGCCAGCCAGCTTCCCGCCCCGCCTGAGGTCGTGCGCCTCAACCCTACGACGCTGGCGGAAGTGATGAAGTGCATCGCGCAAGTCGGCCAGGCGGCCGGCGTGGTCGAAAGAGCCCGAGCTGCGGTGGGAGAGCTCGAGGCGCGAGTCGCCGCCGTGGCGGCTCGGAGCGAGTCAGTCATCCAGCGGCCGCGCGTTGCGATGCTCGAGTGGCTCGATCCTCTGTTCTCCGCAGGCCACTGGAATCCCGAGCTGGTCGCCTTGGCGGGCGGCCAGGAGATCTTCGGCCAGCCAGGTGCTCGATCGCGCCAGCTTCAGTGGGACGAAGTGTTGGCCGAAGACCCCGATGCGATGATCATCGCTTGCTGCGGCTTCTCGATCGATCGAACGCTCGAGGACCTGCCCAAGTTGGTCAGCTATCCGGGCTTTGCCGGGCTGAAGTGCATCGGCAGCGGTCGCGTGTATCTCGTCGACGGTTCGCAATTCTTCAACCGGCCCGGTCCACGCTTAGTCGACAGCCTGGAAGTGCTGGCGCATGCGCTCCATCCGGAACTTCATCCGTTGCCCGAACATCTCGAACCGGCCATCCGCATCAAACGCGAGCCCAAACCGCCGGGCGGTTGGTAATTGCGTTTTTTACTGCGAGACGCTGGAGGTGCCGAGCAGAGAACGCAGAGAACGCCGGGGAGCGAGGCTGCTGATCTGGTCTGCGGTCGGGCTGAAGTCCTAAAATGGAATAAAGCCAAGATCGCGTCAGCCTCTCTCAAGGCAAGCCAACTATGAGCGTTGAAACAGACCGTACTCGCGAGGCATCGCAGCCTGGAGATGGAGCGACGGACGATGCCATCTCTTTGATTCTCAGACAAGCCGGTCGAACGGCCGCGGAGGTCGCTTCGCTGGCGACGCTCGATGAAGCCGATCGCGCCGCGGAGACGCAGTTCTCCGGCGAGGCGCCGACGCTGACTTCGCTGTTCGGCCATGTCGATGCTGCCCAGTTCGATCCGGGAAAATTCAGCCCGTCGGCCGAAGTCGCTCGCACGATGTCGCAGTGCATCGAATTTCTGCTCCAACGCAAGAAAGCGGGGACGCTGCTCGACCACGAGCGGATGCTGTTTCACCAGGAGACGATTTCGGGACTGGCTGCTCTCGGGTTTTTCGGACTGGCGATTCCGAAGCAGTACGGCGGCAGCGGCGCGAAGCTCGGCGATTTGGGTCCGCTGTTGCGCGTGCTGACGATGATTCATCCCGATCTGGCGGTGATGTTCGAAGTGCACAATTTCCTCGGGCCGGTCACGCCCATTTTGGACTTCGGCACCGAAGCGCAAAAGCAAAATTACTTGCCGCGCATGGCACGCGGCGAACTGCTCGGGTCGTTTGCACTCACCGAGCCCGGCGCGGGGGCCGATCCAAGCCGCTTGTCGCTCTCAGCCCGCCGCGAAGGAGACGTCTATCTCGTATCGGGCGTCAAATGGCCGATCACCAACGTCGTTTACGGCGGCCTGTGTGTGCTGGTGCTCAAGCTCGAAGGGCAGGGGCTACCCCCTGGCCGCGATTCGGGCATGTTGCTATTTGAAGTGCCCAATGCCGACACCGAGCACTTCAAGATGATTCGCAACCGGCTGACAGCGTTCGATTATTTGTGGAACGCGCGGTTTCGAATGAGCGATTATCCGATTCCGGCCGATCGATTGCTCGGACCCCCGGGCAAAGGGCTGGCGCAGGCGTTCAGTTCGCTGGCCAAAGGCCGCGGCGGTATCTGCGTGAACAGTGCCGCGAAGATCTTTAGTTTGCTCGCGCACATCATTCTCGATCCGAACAACTTCGAAGAGCGCGGACTTGCGCGACGCCACAAGGCCGGTGGCTGGGTGACGTTTCGCAATACGTTCGGCAAACCGATTGGCGACTCGCCTCGCATTCAGTCTTGGATTGGACGGGCGACCACTCATGCGCTCGCCAGCCGCGTGCTGGGGGACGTGTGTTTTCGGCTCGGCGCCAACGGCGTCCGGGATGAAACGATGGGCATGATTGCCAAAGTGTACGCGACCAAGGCGTTGCTGCAGTCAGCGATCCATGCGTATCAAATCCAAGGCGGTCGATCGGTCCACACCGACGAACGCCGCCAGGCTTTGCGCAGCGGCGGCCAGGAGGCGCTGGCTACGGCTGGACCGCTTATCGAAAACTACGTCGGCGAGAACATGCACGAGTTCACGATCGCTACGGTCTACGAAGGTCCCAATCCCGTGCTGGCCGACGTCGGCGCTCCCAACGCGATGACCCGCGGCATTCGCACGAAGTACTTGGAGCCGATCGGATTGGCGGAAGTCAACGGCCGATTCGGCTGGCGCGAGAAAGCGAGCTTCGGCTGGTTCATTGTGCGGACCTTCCTCGGTTCGCTCACTCCCTGGACCGGTTCGCTCGATAACATTAAGAACCCGTTCCCCGAAAAGCGACGTTTGATCCAAAAGGCTCTCCGGCGAAATCGCATCTTGGGACGGAGCATCCTGATGATTATCGCTCGTTACCAAAAGACCTTCATCGATCAAAGTTTTCTACTGGGCGATGAAGGGGGCATCTTCGATCAACTCAGTTACTCGCTGGCTTCGCTGGCCTATGCGATCACGCTCGATGGACCCGATTCGGAGTATTTGCCAGTTGCGCGAGCGCTCGATCTTGAAGCCGATTTGAAGATGGAGCGGCGCGAGGCTTCGGCCGAGCTCCAACGGCGGTGGGCGGAGATCGGCAGGCAGCTGATGAATCCCGACTCGCGGTTGTTTGCTGACTTGATTGCCGATATTGAGGTGAGCGCGATTCCGCTTGATCCTCGGTTGGTCGAGCGCTTTATCTGACATGCCAGAAGATTTTTACCGCGGAGGACGCGGAGAGCGCGGGGGCACTCCGTGTGGCACTGGCTATGCCAGTGGTTCTTGCTTCGAAGTTGATTGCGTTCAGCACAAAAAGCATTCCCAATGGCAGAAGGTTATGCCTTGAATCGGTGGGGATCGCGACCTGAAGGGTCGCCTATGTCAGCCCAGGGCAAGACGCCGTTAGGCGTCGCAGCCCTGGGTAAAGAAGCGGTCGGTATGTCGGCCCTGAAAGGTGCCGCTCATTGTTGGCGACAAGAACTAATGCGGGCCTTTAAGGCAATGGTAGGCACAGGAATGAGCGGCCCTGACAGGGCCGAGATAGCGCATGTCCATTTACCCAGGGCTGCGTCGGCCTGCCGGCCTCCTTGCCCTGGGCTGACATAAGGAGCCACAACCGATGTTGTAAAAAGCTCTCTGATGTTTCAGGTTGTTTGTTCCCGAGATTTTATGGCCAACGCATCTA
>JBQCEI010001151.1:0-3402 GCA_051960375.1 Aureliella sp.
GCGCGGCGAAAGGCGGGTCTGGATGGCTGAATTGCGAGTCTGCTCGCTTGCAGAATCGGAATTCACCGACGCGCTTTGTTGGTATGCCGAAAGGAGCGAATCTGTCGTGAATCGCTTCGACGACGAGTTCACCCAAGCCTTGCGGACAATTGTCAGCGATCCCGATCGTTTTCCGCAGATCGACAGCCGGCATCGACTCTACTTAATGCGGACATTCCCGTACCAAATAATCTTTCGAAACGCTGGCAATCTCATCACGATCATCGCCGTGGCACATACGGCTCGTCCACCCTATTACTGGGTCGGACGCTAATGCTCACAATCACCCGGCCGGCGCGAGTGACTATCCATTGTGAAAATGCCCGATTTGCTCGCTCCGTGAATTGTGTTGTTAGGTGGCTCAGGGAATTCCGAACTTAGCAAGAAAGTTCTCGATGTCTTCGTCTGAGGCTTGCCAATTGTCTCCGCGTGCCTCATGTAATGCCACTAAACCTAACAGCGTCACGAGATCTTCTGCGAAGAACTGAGTCCTAGCGTCCTCAGCAACCCAAAGCATACCTGAGTTAGTAGCTGCTGACGGTTCTTGGTACACGGCAAGCCCTCGCTGAATGAGTGCAAGATACGACGGAACAAGAGTGTTTGCCGCATCTGTAATCTTTGCCTTCACAATCCTCGTCCCCACCACCTAACAGCCTATTGAATTTATCTGAGGGCACGCGTTGGCAAGCAGTTGATGAGAAGGCGGGCCTTCAACGCGGCTTCGGGGAGGCAGAGCCTCCAAGACATTGCGTTCCCAGGCGGAGCCTGGGAACGAGCCGATGCGTTACTTGGTCTTGCCGACGACGATGTCGCGGGTGACTTCCTGGATGCTTGCCTGGCGCTCGGCAAGGTTGCGGAGTTGGTCGTTGACGTCGTCGGCTTCTGCCTGACCGACGACATCGTCGGGATCCTTGAGCATCTCGGCCAGCCCTTGAGTGCGTTTGTTGACGCGGAGCTGCAGCGTGCGGATCAAACGCAGCTCAGCCAATTTATCGACCAGCGGCTGTTCGCCCTGTTGGCCTTGCTGTTGTTGACCGGGGGCCTGCTTCTGCTCCCTGCGCTTCTTCTGTTCCTTTTGCACTGCGACCAAGGCTTCGATCATCTCTTCGAGCGAGCTGACGATCTCTTTCTCGATCGATACGGTCAGCTTGCCGGTATCGGCTTGAGCCAAGCGATCGACGACCGATTGCACGTCGATCAGCACTTGCGACATCGCTTCGGGGAAGGCGGCGCTGGTCCCTTCTTCGCGGAGCAGCAACAAGGCCCGCTGACCCTCAGCGAGGATCTTGCGTTCTTCGACCGATAGATTGCTGGCCCGGATGGCGACTTGGCGATTCTCCGCATCGCCGCCGATCTCCTGCAGGCGTTCGGTTTCTTCAAGGACCTTGTTCTGAGCTTGCAGCATGGCTCGCAAACGCGACTCGAGCGCCGCCAGCGAACGTTCGATCTCTTCTTCGCGCAGTTGGCGCAAGATCTCTTCCAGTTGCTCCATCGCGGCTTGCAGTTCTTGTTCGGCGGCGCGCTGCTTTTCGACCGCTCCTTCGCGCTCGGCATCGTCGAGCTTCTCTTGAGCTTCCTTCATGCGCTGCTGAGCTTGCTTGATCCGCTGAGCCGCTTTTTGCGTGGGGCTCTGTGGCTGCTGCTTTTCGCCCTGCTCGCCCGATTGCTGCTCGCCCGACTGCTGGGACTCGCCTTGCTGCGATTCGCCCTGCTGCGACTGTGAAGGTTTCGACTCCGAAGGCTTGCCGTTCTGCTTATCTTTGGACTGCTCGGAACCAGGTTTTTGGGAATCGGATTCTTTGGAGCTTGGTTTGCCCGATTCCGAGCCCTGTTTTTCAGAGCCCTCCTTTTCAGAGCCCTTCGATGACTTTTCTCCGTCCTTGGACTGGCCGTCCTTTGGCTCGCTCTCGTTGGACTTATCTTCCGGCTTGGATTTGTCGCCAGGCTTGGACTTCTCATCGCCGGCTTGCTTGTCGCCCGACTCGTTCTTCTCGGGCTTGCCTTGAGCCTCTTTGTCGGATTGGTCGCCCGACTTGGAGCCCTCTTTGCTGTTTTGCTCAGACGAATCGCCAGGCTTCGATTCCGATGGCTTGGATTCGGATGGCTTCGACTCGCCGGGCTTCGAATCCGACGGTTTGGGTTCGGCTTCTTTTTCGGAAGACTCGCCGGCTGCCTTTTCGTCTTCCTTCTTCGATTGGTCGCCGTCCAATTCGTCGGCAATTTGGCCGGCCTTCTCGGCTAGCTTCGCTTGGTCGCTGGCAGCTTTCTCAGTCTGCTGTCCTCCCTCGGTTCTGCCGCGCAGCGAGCTCTGCAGCCGCAGCAGCCTGTCGGTCTCTTCGATCCAGCGACGCACCTGATCGCGTTCTTCGCGCACGCGATCCTGGCGGTTCTCGCTTTGCAACAGCTCGAGCAAGCGTTTGAGGCTCTCGCGACTGACCTTCTGATCTTCGACCGCTTGGCTGTACTGCTTCTGATCGAGGCTCTTGGCCGCGCGGGCGAGCAGGTCGGCCAGCTGCGCTTGCTTGCCGAGCTGAGCAGCCTGTTGAAGCAGGGCAGCCCGTGAAGGATTGCTGGACGCTTCGATCTCAGAACTTTTCAGCAGCAGCTCTTCCAGGCGTTTGAAACGCTGGGCAACCTGCGCTTGTTCGGAGGCCAATACATCTTGCGCACCGCCCTGAGCAGCAGCGTCTTGAGGAGCATCGCTCAGCGGCGCATCGGCAGGAGCAGCATCGGCCGCCGCCGGTGCGTCTTGCGCATGCGCAACCGACGAGCAGGCGATCGCGCCGCAAAGGCTCGCACAGCCGAGCAAGCACGACCACACGCAACGAGTCATGCGCAATTCCATCGTTCCATTCTCCCGTTAGCAGCCATCGGGCCGATTTCTTCTTCGCTCCCCCTCGCCCCGCTTCGGGGAGAGGGGGCCGGGGGGTGAGGGGTCTTCAGAGCCCGCGCCGCGACAAAACCTCGGCCCGTTACGGCGCCTGCGGTTCCTTCAGCAAGTCGAAAATCGACTGCTTCTGCTTCTTCTGCGTTTCCTCGAGCAGTCGCTCTTCGTCCTCAAGTATACCCCGCACCAAGTCTACGATTTCATTGTACGATTCGAGATCCAGCAGGTTGGCGACGATGCCGTCGAGCGCAACTAGCAGGCGGTCGTTCGCCTCGGCGGCCGCGGTGGCTTGAGCGGCCCCGCCCGCCGGCGACATGACAGCCGTTTGCAGTTGCCCGAGCCGACTGCGCAGTTCTTCCATTTCGCCCGCTAACACTTTCTGAAGCGGCTCATGGACCCGGTCCTGCAGACGCGTCTGGCGGTCGATGCTGTCGGTGCGGTTGTTGATGAGTTGCAAGCGGATATCTTCGACGCGA
>JBQCEI010001152.1:0-3993 GCA_051960375.1 Aureliella sp.
ACGGCGATCGCGAAGCGATCACCTGCGATAGCCTCGGGCGCCAGCCCGAGGTAGGCGCCGCCGCGCCAATTTTTTGGTCGCGAAGCGACTACCTGCGCCGGTCAGGTAGTCGCTTTGCGACCAAGACCGATTATCGGTTGTCGCGATACCTCGGGCTGGCGCCCGAGGCTATCACAGGCAATCGCTTCGCGATCAGAACTCCTGACTCCTGTCGCCTGAAGCCTGAAGCCTGAAGCCTGACAAGGATCTCGGCTATGTCTCTGAACACTCGTTCGGTTCTTTGGCCAGTGTTGGGGACGCTATTGGTAACGCTCTCGGCTGGCGTGAGCCAGGGCGGGGAGAAAACGCCTGCGGCTCCGCCGGCTTGTGCGCGGCCGGCCGATCGCTTCTTTGTCGACGAGGTTTGGGCGAAGGTCGGCGCGCAGGCTTGTCTCAATTGCCATAAAGCGGGCGGCGATGCCGAGGACACGCAGTTTGTCCTCGAGGATCCGCAGAAGAGCCAAGGGGCCGCCCGCGATCAAGCGATGCGGCGCAATCGCGATGTGTTCGCGCAAGTGGCACAGTTCAAGGAGGGTGGCGGCTATCGCATTCTGCTGAAGGCCAGCGGCCAGCTCGAGCATGGCGGCGATGAAGTGCTCAAGGCCGATTCGACCGGTTATCGCATCCTGGCCGAGTTCGTCCGCCGCTCCGATCATGAGCAGAAGGGCAGCGGCTCAGGCGACGTGCTGCCCGAGCCCGATCTTGCCGACGGTCGCGACGAAGCATCTTCGAACTTCTTTGAGGGGGTGGTGATGCTCGATGACCGCCGGTTGTTGCGACGCGTTACGTTGTCGCTGGTCGGACGACTGCCCACTCAGGCCGAGCTCGATGCGGTGTCCCGCGGCGGGCTCGAGGCGGTTCCGGGCTTGATGGACCAGATCATGCAGGAGGATGCCTTCTATGAGCGACTGCGAGAAGCCTTCAACGATATCTTCTTAACGATCGGTTATGCCGACGGCGCTGAGAGCGCGCTCTCTTATGAACACTTCAGCCAGACGCGGCACTGGACGCAGAAGCACGACCTGAGTCACATCGCCGACGAGAAGGCTCGCCAGAAGGCTCGCTATAAGTTGGCGGATGACTATCGGGCTGCGCTGTTGGGCGAGCCGATGAAGTTGGCCGAGCATATCGTTCGCAATGACCGGCCATTTACCGAGATCGTGACGGCCGACTACATCATGGTGTCGCCCTACACGGCTCGCGGCTATGGCATTTACGACGAGGTGCGTTCGCGGTTCAACGATCCCGACGATCCGTTTGAATACATTCCGGTGAAGCTCAAGGCGCTGGTCGGGCGCAATAAATCGCAGAACCAGGAATCGGCCACGGGCTTCTATCCGCACGCCGGTCTGCTGACGACGTTTCAGTACTTGCGGCGTTATCCGACGACCGAGACGAATCGCAATCGTCTTCGGGCGCGAATGTTCTATCAGCACTTCCTCGGCATCGATACGCTCGAGCTCGCCGCCCGCGTCTCCGATGCAGCGGCCGTGACGGCCAAGTACGAAGTGCCGACGATGCAGGCTTCCGAGTGCGTCGTGTGCCATAAGACGCTCGACCCGGTCGCGAGCCTGTTTCAGGATTACTATGACCTCAATGGCGTCTACGGCCATCGCAAGGATGGCTGGTTTCAAGACATGTTCGGGCCGGGTTTCGAAGGGGAAGATATGCCGGCCGAGCAGCGCTGGCGCTCGCTGCAGTGGCTCGGCGAGCGCACCGCTAAGGACCCTCGCTTTGCCGTCGCGATGGTCGAACACGTCTATTACGTTCTGACCGGTCGCAAAGTTCTGCTGCCTCCGAAGGAGCTCGATGATCCGCTGTTCGCGGCCAAGCGTCGAGCGTATCAACAGCAACGGTGCCAGATCGAAACGATCGCCGCTCGCTTTGCCGAGTCGGACTTCAATCTCAAGAGCGTATTCAAGGACTGGGCGGTCAGCGATTTCTATCGAGCCGACGGGCTCAGCACGGCCGCCGGCGATCCCGAGCGTCTCGCCGAGCTGGACGATGTCGGCCTGGTGCGCTTGCTAGCCCCCGAGCAACTCGAACGCAAGATTGCTGCGATCTTCGGCAAGCCGTGGGGCAAGCTGCAGGAGCAGACTGCGATGCTCTACGGCGCGATCGACTCGCAAGAAGTCACCGAGCGAGCCGCTGATCCGAGCGGCGCGATGGGAGCCATCCAGCGCATCCTCTCGAACGACGTCGCTTGCCAGCACACGCTCCGCGATTTTGCTCGCAAGCCCGCCGAGCGATTCCTCTTTCCCGGCATCGAGCCCGACGTGCTTCCCGGTTCGTCCCCCGAAGCCGACCTTGCGATTCGGCATTCAATCGCCTACTTGCATCAGCGCGTGCTCGGGCGCGATGACGCAATCGACTCGGCCGAAGTCGATCGCACCTTCGAGCTGTTGGCCGGCATTATCAGCGACGCCAAAGAGGAGAAGGGGCTGGACAAGCGCGAGAGCTATTACTGTCGCCACGATGGGCCCGACGCTCCCGAGGATCCGCACTATACGATCCGAGCATGGCGCGGCGTGGTGACGTATTTGTTGCGGCGGCAGGAGTTTCTGTACGAGTAGCGTTCAGCTATGACTGCGACGACTTTTTACCGCGGAGGACGCGGAGTTCGCAGAGGAAAGGTCACTTATGTACGCGCGGCGCGACTTTCTCAAACTTTGCGGTTTGGCGGGACTAGGCGTCGCGCTGCCCTACTCTGGACCGCTGTCGCGGCGCGGGCTGGCCGAAGAAGTCGCACTGGCCGAGGATGCGGGGCACGCTGGGCCGTATTACATGGTGTTCAACGCCTCGGGCGGCTGGGACACGACGTACTTGATGGACCCCAAGGGAACGGGCGGCATCAACCGGCTCTATGAGGCAAGTGACATCCTCACGCACGGAGCGCACAAGTACGCGCCTACTGCCAAGCACATTGAAGGAGGCATGAGCAACGAAGATTTTTTCAGCCAGTTCGGCGACGAGCTGCTAGTGCTCAACGGACTGGACTACTCGGTGAACAATCATTCCCCCGGGGCACGCTACATGGCCACCGGCAAGCTCGACAGCATGGCCTATCCGACTTTCGCGGCGCTGGTGGCCGCTTGCCAAGGTCCCACGTGCCCGATCGCTTATCTGACTTTCGGCAATTATTCGGCCACCGGCAATCTGGTGGCCATGTCGCGCATTCCTTACTTGCCTTCGCTCCAGCGCGTTGCCAACGCCGATTCGGTCGATGGGAATATCAAGGCACCGTACCACGATCGTTTTGCGCTCGACCGCATCGAGCAAGCGCTCGCCGAGCAGAACGCAGCGCATTCCGGCCAGCCGCGCTTGCCGCGGCTCGAGCGGGCCGAGAACATGCTCTATGCCGCTCAGGTCAATTCCAAGGCGCTGGCCCGTGTCACGCCTCACATCCCCAAGCAAATCCCGAAGGAACGCCTCTCGCAGCAGGCGGAGATCGCCCTGGCTTCCTTCAAAGCCGGAGTCTGCGTCTCGGCCAACCTGAGCATCGGCCAGTTCGACAGCCATGCCAACAACGACGCCGATCAAATGCGGCTGATCCCGGAGTTTCTCGCCGGCGTGGCCTACCTTCTCCGGCGGGCCGAGGAACTGAAGATTCGCGACGAGCTCGTCATCATTTTGCACAGCGAGATGGGACGCACGCCGAACTACAACGCTGGCAACGGCAAGGACCACTGGTCGATCGGTTCGATCATGTTTCTGGGTAAGGGCATCCGCGGCAACCGCGTCATCGGCGCGACCGACGAAAAGCAGTTCCATGTGCCGGTCGATCCAGCGACGCTCACTTGCGACTCGGAAAAAGGAGTGCGCATGCGCCCCGAACACATCTGAGCTGCGAACCCTTGTCCTTCTTCGCCAGCGCCGCCTCCGGATTGTCGGCGTGATCCTCGATCGCCGCCGCCGTGTCGTCATCCAGTTCGGCCTCGGACCGCTTGCGCAGGG
>JBQCEI010001153.1:0-3451 GCA_051960375.1 Aureliella sp.
ATCGGTGATGCAGGCCCACACGTCCGGCGCTCGCAGCGTTTGCATCGTCGACCGCATCGCCGCCGCGCTTTCCATGCCGGCCACGCGCAGCTGCTGATAACCAAACAACAAGTGCATCGTCGTCGCCACACCAACCACGGTGATGATCGCCGTGAGCATCGAACTGACCATCGTCAGCTCGAGCTGGGCTGCGGCCAGAATGCCTTGCGTGACGACGATCGACCAGTGCACGACGATCAGCGGGATCAGCGTCCAGCGCACCGAGCGGAACACGAGCAGCAGCACGAGCGCGAGCAGAATCGAAGAGACGATGCCCAAGCGGCGGCCGTCGCGCTCGACCATCGCAAAGCCATCGGTGACCATCACCGGTTCGCCGGTGACCAGCCCGTCGCGGGCCGGCTGCGGCAGCTCGCGCATCACTTGCCGCAGAGCGGCGATCGTCTCGCGGTGATTGCGGCGCTCGCCCTCGAGCGGCTCGAGCATGCAGGCGACGGCGACCGTCTGGCTGCCGGGCATGTGCGTGTAGCCTTCGAACACTTTGGCGAAGGCCTGCGCGAAGTGGTTATCTTTGTCCAGCAGCGGCGGCACGCTGGATTGCCGCTTGAGTAGATTGACCGGGGCCTCGAGCGTTTCGAGGATGCGATGCAGCTCCGAAAGACTGAGCACGCCGCGAACGCCGGGCGACTGGGCCAGACGATCGCTAACTTGCGCCAGCCGGTCGAGGCCGCTGCCGTCGCTGGACCAAAGCTCGGGATCGTGGTAGACCGCGAGCACGATTTCGTTGCCGCCGAATCGCTCTTCCAAGCGATGGTAGGAGGCGACCAGTGGATCGCCGTGCGGAAACATGCGGTCGAGTTGCCAGTCGAACGTTAAGTGCTGCGCCGAGGGCCACGCCGCTAAAAACAGCACAGCAGCTATAACCAGCGCTACATTCCTACTCAGCATGTCCCCTCCCTGAACCGCACCCAAACCACGCATTATACTCTCAATGACACTTTCGCTGTCGCCGCTTCATGTTTTACCCCGGAGACGCGGGGAGATCCTCCGCGCTCTCCGCGTCTCCGCGGTAAAAACCAACGCGTCTCTAGCCCAAGGGTAAACATATGCAGCTTCGACTGTGCCCACAGCTCATCGTGGTGCTTGCGATCGCCACGCTCAGCTCGCCGATCCTGGCCGCCGAGCGGATGACGCCTGAACTGCTGTGGAAACTCGGCCGCGTGGGCGAAGCCAAGCTTTCACCCGACGGCCGACAACTGATCTACACCGTGACGCGTTATGACCTCGCCAAGAACGCCGGCGCAGTCGATCTCGTCTTGCAAGCGCTCCCCGAGCACCTGGCTGAGGCCTGCGAGAAGTCGAACTCGGAGGTGGCTGCATTTGCAACTCCGCTGGCCAAGCTCAAGGGATCGAAGGTCTTGCTCAAAGGCATCCAAGGGCTGAGCGCGATCGACTGGATCGAGCGACCCGACGGCGCGAAGATCGTCTATCTGGCACCTACCGAGGATGAAGATGAAGAGCCGACGACGCAGGCCTGGATGCTCGATCCCGACGATGGCGAGCCGCAACAGATCACCGAAGTGGAGGGAGACATCAGCAATCTGAAAGTCGCGCCCAGCGGCGACAAGATCGCTTTCACCACCGATGTGAAACTCGAACAAAGCGTCAACGATCTCTATCCCGACCTGCCAGAAGCCGACGCGCACATTTTCGATTCGCTCATGGTTCGCCACTGGAACGCATGGCGCGATTACGCCTACAGCCATGTATGGGTTGCGAGCCTGGACGATGAAGGCAAAGCCGAGGAAGCGATCGACTTGATGGAGGGACTCAAAGCCGATTGTCCGCTGCCGCCGTTTGGCGGGGCCGAGCACTTCGCCTTCTCGCCCGACGGCAAAGAGATGGCGCTGACGATCAAGCTGGTCAACAATCCGGCCGAGAGCACCGACAGCAGCATCTTTCTGGTCAGCACCGAAGGGGGCTTGCTGAAGAACATCACCCCCGGCATGCCCGGTTATGATCGCGAGCCGCTGTACTCGCCCGACGGACGGACGATCGCTTTCAGTTCGATGAAGCGCCCCGGCTTTGAAGCCGACCGCGCTCGCATCATGCTCTACGATCGCAGCAGCGGCTCGATCACCGAGCTGACCGCCGAGCTCGATCAATCGGCTCACCATGCCACCTGGAGCCACGATAGCGCGAGCATCTACTTCGACAGCGAAACGCTCGGCACCGAGCAAGCGTACCGCATCGACATTCAGACGCGCCAGCTGACCCGGATCTCCGAAGGCACCTTCGATTTCGCCGTGCTCGATGCCGTCGCCGATCAGCCCTACGTGCTGGTGACCCAGCAATCGATGCTGCGGCCGACGGAGATCGCGCTGGTCAACGTCGACACGCGGCAAACGACGACGCTGACCGACGTCAATCACAAGATCTACGCCGATTTGGAATTGCCGCGCGTTGAGCAGCGGTGGGTCACGGCGACCGATGGCAAGCAGATCCACAACTGGGTCATCTTGCCCCCCGACTTCGACGAGGGCGAAGACAAGCAGTGGCCCATGCTGACCTACTGCCAAGGCGGCCCGCAAGGACAGATCGGCCAGTGGTTTTCGTACCGCTGGAATTTTCACTTGATGGCGGCCAAGGGCTACGTCGTGCTGGCGGTCAATCGCCGCGGCATGCCCGGATTCGGACAAGCGTGGAACGACGAGATCAGCGGCGATTGGGGCGGCCAGGCGATGCAAGACATCCTGGCGGCCACCGACGCGCTGATGGCCGATCGGCATATCGACCGCAAACGCGTGGCCGCGGTCGGCGCGAGCTTCGGTGGTTATACCGTTTACTGGCTGATGGGAAACAGCGGCGATCGCTTCTGCGCCATGATCGCCCACTGCGGCGTGTTCGATCTGGAATCGATGTACGGTTCGACCGAAGAGCTTTTCTTCGTCAACTGGGATCTGGGCGGCCCGTACTGGCGCAGCGCTGCGATCCAAGAAAAGTACGATCGCTTCTCACCGCATCGCTTCGTCGGCAACTGGAAGACGCCGCTGCTGGTGATCCACGGCGAAAAAGATTTTCGAGTGCCGCTCACCCAAGGAATGGAAGCCTTCACCGCCGCTCAAATCCAAGGCGTCCCCAGCCGCTTCCTCTACTTCCCCACCGAAGGCCACTGGGTCAGCTCGCCGCAGAACAGCGTGCTTTGGCAGCGCGTGTTTTTTGAGTGGCTGGAGAAGAATTGTAAGTGAGGCTTCAGGCTTCAGGCTTCAGGCTTCAGGCTTCAGATGAGGATTTAGGACCAAAGGTCCGTCATTCCTTAGCCCAGGCCGACGGCCTGGGATTGTTCGATCGCGAAGCGATCACCTGCGATAGCCTCGGGCGCCAGCCCGAGGTATCGCGTCAACCGACGATCGATCGTGGTCGCGAAGCGACTACCTGAGCCGAGAGGTAGTCG
>JBQCEI010001154.1:0-4420 GCA_051960375.1 Aureliella sp.
GAGCCCGGCTAGTCCCGAAGCCAGAATCAAAAACAGAGTGAACGCCGGATGCGTAACGGCCCAGGCCGATAGATTGAAGTTTTTAAAGGCGCTCATCAGGGGCTCTCCCAGACGCGCACTCGCATTCCAGCATCCAGCTTGTGCACGCCTGCCGAGACGATGTGCTCGCCGCCTGTCAGCCCGCTCGCTACATACACTTGCTTGTCGTCGTAATGCGAGATCGCGATCGGCACAGCCGTCAAGCGGCCGCGTTTCAGATCGATGCGCCATACGGCCGGGTGACCGTCCTGTTCAAAGATCGAGCTGGCGGGGATGGCTACCGTGTCGCGATTCCTGCCATCGCTCCACTGGACCGTGGCGGTCATGCCCAGGCGAATATCGGGCGATGGATTGACCAGCGTGAAGCGACCGCGAAACGTCCGCGTGACCGGATCGGCCGTCGGCGACAATTCGCGCAGCCGCGCTGCGGTCTCGACGCCGGGCAGCGACCAGAAAGTCGCCTTGGCGGTCAGCTCGCGATCGTCGGGCAAACGGTTCTCGGGGATATCGATCACCGCTTCCAGTTCACCGCCCTGGGCCACCGTGCACACGCGGGTGCCCATCGAAACCACCTGACCCGCTTCCGCCTCGATCGATGTGACGATGCCGTCGGCGTCGGCCATCAACTGGCAATAGCTCAGTTGATTGTTGGCCAGTTCCAATTGCTTTTGAGCGGCGTCGTATCGGCCAGCGGTCACGATGCGATTCGACAGACCCGCTTCGTACTCGGACTCGCCGACGGCATTGGTTTGACGAAGGATCGCCAGACGTTGCTCTTCAGCGGCCGCGTGCTCTTGGGCCGCCTTGGTCACCTCGACATTGGCCAGCGCGTTTTTTTGCTGGAGCAGGTAATCTTCCCGATCGAGCTCAAAGAGCAACTGTCCGCGAACGACGCGGTCGCCGATTTCGATGTGGCGTTTGAGAATCTTGCCGCTCACGCGAAAAGCGACTTGCACTTCATAGCGGGCTCGCACCGTGCCGGTAAACGCGTTGGCAGATTCGCCCGCCGGTGCGCTGCCGACGAGGAACGCGCGAACTAGCGTCGGAGGCGCGGTGGGCCTCGATGGCGCAGCCGCGGTTTGGGCGGGTTTCGTCTGAGTCAACTTCGATTGAGTCGGCTTCGATGGGGCAGGGGAGTGGTCAACCGGTGGCTTATCCTCGCCCGCGCTGCGGCTTGCGACCGCTTCCCAGGCGACCGGCCCGGCCGCTCCGAGGAAGACCAGGACGAGCGTAGTCATGGCGAAGCGCTTTAAAAATTGAACTCCCATTACTCCGGCAATCCCTTTCTCGCCTGGCCGTCATTTTCTGACGCGGCGTCATTTTTAATACGCGAAGGCCGCGACACTTGCCATTTTCTGTAACCCGACGCGTAAGCGAGGAATAACCCCGCCACCGACGCCTCGCTCGATCGTTCGCCGCCCGAGCTGGACACGGGCCGCTGCGCGCTGCTAATTCAACTCAGCTCGAAACTGCTCGCGCAGCCGTTCGGAAGCCGCCGCCATGAGCTCGGCGTGAGTCGGGAAGTCCATCAAGGGCTTCCAACCGAATCCGCTGAGCAGGGTGTAACAATGCCGAACGATTGCCGCCGTCACGTCTTTTACTCCCAGATCCGCCAGCGACGGGCTCGAGAAGGAAAGCACCTGGCTGCCGTAGGTGATCGCCCAGAAGCCGAATACGAGTTCTTCCGGCGAGATGCCATCGGGAAGGCTCAAATCGCCGCGAGCGACCGCGTCGCGGGCGATTCCCGCGACGATCGACATACATCTAGCCTCGCACTGGCGAATCAAACGCTGGCGTTCCGGCGAAGCCTTGCTCCAGATCGTCGCATTGCGAATCCATGCTTCCACGGCGAAATGCCCCGGGGCTTGGGCAAACAGCTCGCTAGCGGCGCCGACGGCGATCAGCCGATTGCGTGGACAAGCGTTCCCTGCCGAAGCCGCCTCCATCATCCGGTACCGCAAATCCATCGATTCGACGGCCAGGGCGAGCACGATTTCTTCCTTGTGCGGGAAATGATTGTAGAGCGTCCCCTTGGCGTACTCCATCATGCCGGCCAGGCGATCCATGCTCAGCGCCTGATAGCCCTCTGCCAGTAGTATCGGCCGGGCGAGCTGCAAAATCCGAGCTTCGCGCTCCTGGAATTCCCGTTGCTTGCGTGAGATTTTATCCATGCCGTCAAGTTTTGGCGCCGCGCCAAAATAAGTCAACGGAGAGAAACGCGGATTCAATTCGGCAGTGCGATTTTTCCGCCCCGGAGGGGCCGGCGTCAGTAGCCCGGGGCGGAAGCCCCGGGAATGCGGCAGCGCAGGCATCGTCCGCTCCGGAGGGGCCGGCGTAGCACCGCTGCACCGCCTACGCCGGCCCCTCCGGGGCGGAAATTGACATGGGCCTGCTTCGTCCCCGGGGCTTCCGCCCCGGGCTACTGACGGCGGGCCCTCCGGGCCGCTACTCCCAGCCTGCTGCGCAAACCGGCAATCCCAGCCTCACGCCCCATCCCTACCGATCAGCAGGCTCTCGAGCGCTCCGAGATCGACCGGTTTGGTGAAGTGATGGTCGAAGCCGGCCTCGGCGGCGCGGCGCTTGTCGTCCTCTTGGCCCCAGCCGGTTAGCGCGACCAGCACGGTGCTGCTACCCCAAGTCTTGCCGCGAATCGTGCGAGCGGCGTCGTAGCCGTTCATCTTCGGCATGCCGATGTCGACCAGCATCAGGTCGGGGCGGAAGTTCTCGGCCAGCTCGACCGCGGCCAGGCCGTCGTAGGCAGTGCGGACGTCGTGCCCTTTGAACGAGAGCAACATGGTGAGGCTCTTAGCGGCGTCGACGTTATCGTCGGCTACCACGATGCGGCACTTGTTCGCCTGAGCGACTTGCGGTTTGGGTTCGTTCGGCTCTTCGGTCGCGGGCGGAATCGCTTCGACGAGCAGCGGCAAGCGGACGATAAACTCGCTTCCCTTGCCGAGGCCTTCGCTGCGAGCTTCGATTTCGCCTTGGTGCATCCCCACTAAGCGCTTGACCAGCGCCAGTCCGATCCCGAGTCCCCCTTGAGTTCGCTCCAAGGCCGGGTCGACTTGCGAAAACATTTCAAAGATGCGCGACAAGTTCTCGGAAGAAATCCCGATGCCCGTATCGCGTACCGAGATGACGACCTGGTCGCCTTGTTGCTCGGCGCTGAGCCGGATGACGCCGCCGGGATTGGTGTACTTGGCCGCATTGGTCAGCAGGTTACTGACGATTTGCGCCAGCCGGGCCACGTCGCCATGCACGCGCAGCGGATCGCCTGGCAGCTCGATCCTCAGCTCATGTCTCGCTTCATCGATCGGCGGACGACTCGATTCGACGGCATTGCTGACGATTTGCGCGATGTTGGCCGTTTCCTTCTGCAGCACAATCTTCCCGCGCGTGATGCGGCTGATGTCCAGCAGGTCGTCGACCAGCCGCGACATCAACTGCACTTGGCGATCGATGATGTCGCGAGCGGTCCGCAGTTCGGGATCCGAGGGCCCGCGCATCCGCAGGTAGTGCGCGGCATTGCGGATCGGGGCGAGCGGGTTGCGCAGTTCATGAGCCAGCGTCGCCAGGAATTCGTCCTTCTTCTCATCCTCTTTCCGCAAGCGACGAATCAGTCGCAGGCGTTCGTATGTGTAAGCGACATAGCGGCAAGCCGTCTGCAAGAACTCCAGTTCATCATCTTCGAACGTATCACGGCGCCGGCTGGCGAAGGACAGCGTTCCCAGCACTCGGTCGCCGGCGATCAGCGGATTGCAGAAGTAGACCCGAATCCCGAAGGACTTGATCAGTTGGCAGATCGGGTCATCCGATTGCTGGACGTGCGTGACCAGAAACGGCTTGTGCGTCAGCGCGACCGTCCCGCAGATGGCCTGGCCGAATTCGAGCCGGCTGAGGGAGGCAGCGACGTCCGCAGGGATGCCGGTGAACGATTCCAGCTGCAGCACGCCGGCCGCTTCATCGACGATGTAGTTGAAATAAGCATCGAGATCGAAGTGATTGGCGATGCGGGTGAACAGGTTGCGCATCATGGTGGCTGGCTGTTCGTTGGTCAGCATGACCGCGGCCGTATCCCAGAGCAATCGCAGACGCTCGCTTTGCGTGTGCAGCGTATCGAGCTGGCTGCGCAGCTGGTATTGTCGTCGACGGGCTCGCAGCGCGGCTCGCAAGCTGCTGATCAGAGTGGTCAGCCGCACGGGACGCTCGAGCACCGTCACGTTTCCCAGCAAGTTCATCGCCGAGACGGCGACGCTCGAGTCGGCCCCGCTGCCGCAGAGCAAGAGGATCGGCAAGTCGGACCAGGAAGGTTGCTCGGCCAAGACTTCGACCAGGCAGCTGGCCTCGTCCGCCGCCAAAACCTCTTCGGTGATGAGAACCG
>JBQCEI010001155.1:0-5014 GCA_051960375.1 Aureliella sp.
CAACCGGCGACCCCCGAGCCCGCACCTGCACCGGCTACTCCGGCTCCCGAGACTCCTGCACCAGAGACTCCTGCACCAGAGACTCCTGCACCAGAGACTCCTGCACCAGAGACTCCTGCACCGGCCGCTCCGGCAACTCCGGCTCCCGCCGAAGAACCGGCCGCGCCTGCGACTCCGCCCGCCCAGCCGCCGGCTGAAAAGCCCGCTGCGGAAGAGGATCTCTTCGGCACCCCGGCGACGCCTGCTAACCCGGCTCCGCCTGCTACCCCAGCTCCGCCCGCCTCGGCCGATCCGTTCGGCGCTCCGGCAGCCCCAGCCGCTCCCGCTGGAGAGAAGCCTGCTCAGCCTTCGTCGAACGACCCGTTCGGCGCCCCGGCCGCGCCTGCCGCTCCCGCTGAAGAAAAGCCGGCCGCGCCGGCTGGCAACGATCCATTCGGCGCTCCGGCTGCTCCTGCTAAGACCGAAGCTCCGGCCGATCCGTTCGGAGCTCCCGCCGCCCCGGCAGGCGACGAAAAGCCCGCTGAGCCAGCCGCCAATGATCCGTTCGGCGCTCCGGCTGCAGGCAGCAATGATCCGTTCGGCGCTCCGCCGGCCGGAGAGAATAAGGACGAAGCGAAGAAGGACGACAAGGGAGCTGATGCCAGCGCCGGAGTCAGCGACCTGTTCGGCTCGCTGGAAGTCTCCGAACCGACTATCGAAAAAGGCGATTTCACGGAACTGCTGACTTCGCCGGCAGCCAGCCAACCGGCGGCCGAAGAAGCGGAGCAGGCCGTCGAGGCCACCGCCCCTAGCGACACCAGCGCTTCGCTCGAACTGGCACCGAGCGCTCCGATCGAAGCAGTCGCCGACGTTGAAATTGAAGACGAAACCGCGGACGCTCGGCCGGTCAATCCCGCCGATCCGCTGGCGGTCACCCCGCTGCGCAAGTGGACCGACAACACGGGCACCTTCGAAGTCACCGGCCGCTTGGTCGTCGTCTTCCCGGACAAGGTCCGCTTGCTGAAGGACAACGGCCGCTTTACCACGGTTCCAATGCGCCGCTTGAGCGCCGAGGATCGCCGCTACGTCGAAGAAACGCTAGCTAGCGTCGATCGCCAAGCGGGCAAGTTCATTTCGGCTAACTAAACCGTATGTGAATTAGCCGGAGACAACAGCCGCCGGCCTGCGACCAACAACCGGACGCTACCGCGTGCCGGCAAAAATTAAGAAAGGGACGGGCGAAACGCTCGTCCCTTTTTTCGTGCGCATTTTTAACGTTTTCTTCAATATTTCCTCGACTTCACAGCCGGCCTCTGCTATCACTCCCTATGGGGCTGAAAACGCACCTGAAAGTCCAACCCCAGACCGAACCTCATCTGCGGACGGTTACACGTTCGAGCGCGTCTTCTTCGATTGTTTCATCGGGCTTGCGAAGCTTCTATTGAGAGGAGTCTGTGCCATGAGTCGGCGTGCGATTTTGCGACTTTCTGCCGGCGGATTGATCTGTGTAGCTCTTGCGATCTCCGGCTGCGAAGAACCCACTCATCGCAGAGAAATCACTGGCAAGGTCACGCTCAAACAGCAACCGCTCAAGGAGGGCGTGATCGAGTTTGTACCCTTAGGAGGAGGAGCCGAAGGATCACCTGCCACTAAAGAAGCAGGCATTATCAACAACGGCGAGTACACGATTCCAGCCGACGCCGGTCTAGCCCCGGGCAGATACAAAGTGCTGATCACTTCTGGCGACAGTTCTGCAGCAGCCAATCCCGACGAGCCGCCTGGACCGAGCGGCAACTTTGTCATGAAGGACCGCATACCTCCAGAATTCAATTCGAAATCGAAGGTCGAAGTCGAAGTCACCGACAAAGGTCCCAACCAATTCGACTTTGCCATTCCCTGACGGAGACATTCTCTGACAGAGCGATTCATTTTTGGTTGTTGTGTGCTTTTACGGAGGTCTTTTCATGAGAACGAGACGGGAAGCATTTACACTGGTCGAACTGTTGGTTGTCATCGCAATCATTGGCATTCTTGTAGGTTTGCTGTTGCCCGCCGTCCAAGCGGCTCGCGAAGCGGCGAGGCGCATGCAGTGTCAGAACAATCTGAAACAGCTCGGGATCGCGATGCACAACTATGTCGACGCTTACAAGAGGTTGCCCGGCGGCGTGGGTCGCTATGGATGTTGTTGGGGCACGTGGCAAGTCGCCATCTTGCCGCAAATTGAGCAGGCGTCTCTCTTCAATCGTTATCAAAACCCCGGTGGGTTTGATCCCGGGCCACGTTACGCCGCGAGCGTCAATCGACCCGTGGTCAGCACGCGCTTACCGACCCTGACTTGCCCGAGCGACGAGCCCAACGCTCCGATCGGAGGCACGCCGCCCATCACCAGCCACAATTACGCAGTCAATTACGGCAACACCAGCTTCTTTCAGACCACCCTCAACGGCATTCCCTTCTTAGGCGCGCCGTTTATGTGCTACACCGGCTCGACCTCTGGGGACGGTCCGCCGGTTCTTACCGATCCCACCTCGCTCAAGCAGGTCTTTGGCCGCAACGTTTCTCTGGCCGAACTGACCGACGGTACCAGCAACACGCTCATGGCGAGCGAGGTCTTGCAGGGGCGAAACAATGACCTGCGAGGCTTCAGTTGGTGGGGCGGAGCGACCGGCTTTGTAACCTACCTGTCGCCGAACAGCTCGGCTCCCGACGTCATCACCGGCGGCATCTGCGTTTCGCTTACCCAGCCCCGCATGCCGTGCACAACGTCCACGACGACCAGTCGACCTCGCATGATGGGCGCTCGCAGCATCCATGCCGGTGGCGGCGTCAACGCGCTATATGGCGACGGGCGCGTCACCTTCATTCCCAACAGCGTCGACTACAACACGTGGAACGCAATGGGAACCGCTCACGGAAACGAAATCGTCTCCATCGACAACTAAACGAGAACCCTCGCAAACGGTTCCAAGAAAAAGGGACGAGCCCAACGGCTCGCCCCTTTTTTGTTTTCGCTCAGCGTCCTCTGCTCCCGCTCTGCTTCTCTGCGTTAAGAATTGCTTTACGGTTTGCGACCGCAGGCGACCCAGTACTTGCCGCTGGGGAAGATGGCGAAGTCGGTGAACTGCATGGGCATGCGTTCTTCGTACCACTTGGGCTGCTTGTTGACAAACAACGCCGCGCCGCCCGGGCGCAGCGCTCGCCGCGCGGTGCGAAGCATCTTTTCGGCGATCTCAAAGTCGCTGTAATAGGGCGGGTTGCACAGTACGACGTCGATTGAATCGTCCAAGCCGAGTTGACCATCGCTGTTGAGGATTGTCTGCAAGACTTCGATTCCGTTCCGCTCGGCACCGAGGGCCGCACACTGCACTGCGCGGGCATTGGAGTCGACTGCAAAGGCGGACACGTGGGAGGCTCGCAGAGACGCGGCCAGCGACAGCGCTCCGCTGCCGCAACCAAGATCGAGCACGCGCTGGTTGTCTTCGACATCCATCGTCGCCATCAACTGACGCGCGCCGGGATCGAGTTGGCGATGCGCGAACACGCCAGGCCGCGTCACCAGCTTGATCAGATTTTCCTCGTCTCGAAAAACCACTTCGGCGCTGAAGTTTCGCAGCTTCTTCAGCGGCTTGGTTTTGCGCCCCAGATACACGCGACCCTGCGGCGCGTCGATGCAGGTGACTTTGTCGAACATCGGCTCGAGCTGTTCGCGCAGCCACTTATCGCGCGGATTGTCGACCGATGCGGCCAGCGTTCCGCCATCCTTCAGCCGAGAGTGCGCTTGCTGCAGCAGATCGCGCGTCAGTTCGGCTTCGCCGCGCATCAGCACCGGAAAGGCGACCAGATCGAAACTCTGCTCGGGCAAATCGGGCAGACACTCGACGCGCACCGCATCAGACAGTGCCCCTCGCGCCAGCTCCGCTTGATGCAAGTCGAGATACCAGGCAGTGATCTCTGCCGAACCGCTGCGCTCAAGCAGCGCATCGGCCAGCTGGCCGCGCCCGGGCGAGAGCACCAAGGCTTGCTGAAAATCGATTGGCGGCAATTTTTCGATCAACGCTTCTTCGCTCGGCAGCGGCGAAGCGCTCGGCGCAACATCACTCAACGGTTCATCTTTCCAATAGATTCTTGCTTTCTTCGTGCCTTAGTGCCTTCGCGGTAGAAAATAAACCACCAAGACACGCAGACACCAAGAATACCCATCGCTTCACTTAGGCTTGGCTAGGCTCTCGACCAGCGGCAGGACATCGCCCGCGTAGGTCAGCCCATCTTCGCCGGCGTTGTCGATCGTTAGCTTGGAGACCATCTGCCCGGCGCGGTCGAACACCAGAATCGCCGGCATCGATTCGACCTTCAGCTTGCCGAGCATGTCGGTATCGGCTTCGCTGCTGATGAGGTTGATCATATTGGCCGGGTTCGCCTTTTGAGATTCGAGAAACTTGACGACCTTCGGCGTAACCTGCTCGACCGGTTCGCTGGGCAAACCGATATAGTCGACATTCATCGAGATGCAGGTCACATCGTCGGGCCAGCGACGCGCCAGCTCCACCAGATGCGGAAACTCTTTCATGCACGGCACGCACGAGGTGCTCCACACGTCCACGACCACCACGCGACCGTCTTGCTGCTTGATGCGCTCCAGCAATTGCTCATGCGTGGCTTGCTCCACTTTTACTTCGGCAGTCTGCGCAGTGGGCTTGTCGCTCGGACCTTCCGAGGTAGCCTGCTTGACCGACGAGGCCGCGTCAGAGGAAGCTGTGTTGCCGGAGCTTTGAGCCGAGTGAGTCGATGTCGACTTCTCGCACGCTGTCAGCAGGCTGATTGCGAGTCCCAAACTGACGAATCTTCGCACTTGCCACCGCTCCTGAAGATTGATTTGCGGGTTGATGGTAGGCGTCAGGCGTCGGGCGTCAGGCGTCAGGCGTCAGGCGTCAGGCCTCAGGCGTCAGAGCCTGAAGCCTGAAGCCTGAAGCCTGAAGCCTGAAGCCTGAAGCCTGAAGCCTGAAGCCTGAAGCCAGAAGCCTGAAGCCTGAAGCCT
>JBQCEI010001156.1:0-4529 GCA_051960375.1 Aureliella sp.
GCGAGTGCAGGCGAGGCGAACTGGAACTCGCTCTTGCAATTGGCCCACACGCAGCCCGCGCCGGCCAAAGCTTATCAAGAAGCTCGCAATGCTTTTGCCAAGGAACTGCAAACGAGCGATCCGAGCAACGAAAAGGCGGCTCAGCTGCAGCAGCTCGCCCAAGCGGTCGGACACCCGCTGGTGAAGATCGACAGCTTGCGATTGCTGGGCCTGCGCGAACTGGTGGCCGAGCGCACCGGTTGGGCCGAATCGCTTTGCCGCCAAGCGGTCGACGTCGCGACCGCTTCGAGCAATCAGTTGCTGGCGGCGGAACTGTGGTTGATGGTGTCAGAGGCCGCGCGGCGCAGCCAGCAAGGACCGCAAGCAGCCGAAGCGTGGTCGACCGCCGTAGCGATGCATCTGGCGGCGCTCAACAAAGAACAACCGATCGATGTCAGTTTCTGGTTGCTGGCCGAAAGCGTTCGCCCCGAAGCATCGACTTGGCCCAACGAACTCGTGAGCGCCTTGAGCCCCTATCTCGCACCGATCGGTTGTACGAGCGATGGCGGCGCCGAAATGGTTTTATGGGCCAGCGTCGCTCAAGCGCAGTTCGAGCGCGGCGAAATGCAGTTGGCTCTGCTCAACTTCAAGAAAGCCGAGACGCTGGTCCGCGGCGACAACGCCATGTGGCTGAGGATCGCTCAGTCGAAATGCCTCGCAGCGATGGGGCAAGTGCCCGCTGCTTCGGCGATACTCAGCGGGCCAGCGGCGAGCAACTCGCCGGCAATCGCAGCCGCCGCCACCGCCGCGATGGGAAGCACCAAGTTGGAAGCGGGCGCTTATCAACAGGGCGCTCAGTTGCTCAACAAAGCTCTGACTGAAGCGGGCAGCGCGCACTGGCCGACGAAGGATCAAGCGCTGGCCGACCTGGCTCTTGCACAGTTGATTATCGGCGAGACCGAACCGGGGCTCGAAGCACTGCATGGCGTGCAGGCGCAGTTCGCTCAGTCGGGAGCCAAGACGCTGCTCATTCGTTCGCTGGAGAACGAGCTGCGGTTGCTGCAGCATGAGCATCGCGATGCGGAGGCTAGTGCGGTGAATGCTCGGATTGCCGAGCTGGAGCGCTTTTAGGCGGGTGCCGGTTTTTTACCGCGGAGGACGCAGAGAGCGCGGAGATTGCGCAGAGGAGAGGCCTGAGTTACAGCGCTTCGGGGGGGATGGTTTTGCCGTGGGGGTCGGTGGCGGGGGCTTGCATCTCGGCGTCGAGGCGTTCGCGCAGCTGGCGGTCGGTGAAATGTTCCAGTCGCTCGGCGCCGTCGTGCAGCAACTGCTCGGGCAAACCGGCTTCGGCCGAAAGATACTGTTCCCACAAGCGATGTGAGCGCACCACGTTTTGCGCCATCGCCAGGCCGCTGGTCGAGAGCTCGACTTGCCCGTCGGCGATCTTCACCCATCCATGACGCCGCAATCGCGCAAGGGCCATCCGCGTGCGCATATCGGAGGCGAGCAACGTCTTGCGCAGCGTCGGCGCCGCGATGCGGGTGAGGCCTTGTGCATGATGGCGGTAGAGCAGACCGAGCAAATCTTCGCTCAAGATGCGCTGCGACACGCGCCAGCTTTGCGCGGCTCGAAAGATCAAGCCTTTGCGAGTCGCCAAGAGCGCGGCCAGAATCAGCAGGCCGCCGCTGGCCACCGCCATCATGCCGGCGGTGTTCGTGCTCGGAAGTCCGAAGAGCGCCGGCAGTCCGACCGCACCGAGATGCCCGAGCACCGCTGCCAGCATCGCAAAGATGGTGCTGAGGAAGATCATCAGCCACAGCCGATCGGTGCATAGCCAGGCCGTCACCGGGGGCACCACGAACATCGCCACAACCAAGATGTTGCCGACCGACTCGAACGCTGCCACGCTGGTCATCGCCACCAGGCTGGCGAGCGCGTAATGGATCAGCCGCACGGGAATGCCTTGCGACTGAGCCAGCTGTGGATCGAACGTACTGACTTTCAGCGGGCGATAGAGCAGCACGACGAACAGGCAGTTGACGAGCGTGATCACCGACAAGCTCGCCACGTCGCGCGGCACCGACCAGCCCGCGATCGAGACTTGATCGACGAGCGTCGATTCGATCGCGCCGTAGAGCACGCAGCCTGGATCGAGGTCGACGCGATCGGCCGCGCGGACGATCAGCACCAGTCCCAGCGCGAACAAGAACGTAAACACGACGCCGATCGCCGCTCCTTCATCCACGCGACCGAACTCCTTGGCCACTTCGGTCAGCAGCACGGTCAGCACGCCGACGGCCGCCGCTCCCAAGAAGATCAGCGGCCCCTGCCGCTGTCCGGAGAGCAAGTAAGCCGCTGCGATGCCCGGCAAGACCGCATGGCTGATCGCATCCCCGACCATGCTCATCCGCCGCAGCACGAGAAAATTTCCCAACAGCGCAGCGGCGACCCCACACAGCACTCCGGCCATGATGATCCAACCGTCGACTTGCCAGGAGAAGGCCATAGGCGTCAGGCGTCAGGCTTCAGGGAAGGCTAAAGGCTAAAGGCTAAAGGCTAAAGGCTAAAGGCTAAAGGCGGTTGCGGGGCGGATTGATGTGGTATGTTCGCTCGTGCTCGTGCTCGTGCTCGTGCTCGTGCTCGTGCTCGTGCTCGTGCTCGTCTTCGTCTTCGTCTTCGTCTTCACGCCTCACCCCTTCTCCTCTTTCTTCGCCGCGGAGCGGAGGGGGTGGGGACTGGCTGGGAGCGATTCAACGTCGGTGTCTGGAAAATGACTGTTGAGTTCCCAGAGCGTTTCGGGGGCGAGCGCGTGTTCGAGATAATCGGCGCCGCGGTCGGCGTCCCCTTCGGAGACGGCGGTCTGGTCGAGGAAGTAGCGTTCGAGCAAGCGATGTTCGCGCACCAAGCGGCGAGCGATTACCAGCCCGCGCGGGGTGAGCTGCAGCTGGCCGTCGGGCCGCACCGTCATGAGGCCCATTCGCTCGAGTTGCTTGGCGACGTGGCGGGTGATGATGCTCGTCCAACCGCGTTCGGCGGCGACGCTCGCGGTGGCCAGCGACTGGCTAGCGCGATTCGACTGGAGATCTTCCAACTGACCGCGGGCTTCGAGCAGTTCGTACATCGAGCGCAGCAGGTGTTGTTGTTCCTGTTGCCGGCGCAATCGCCAACCCCGCAGGGCTTGCCAAACGCAACCGCGCTCGCGGCCATAGAGAAAGCTCATGGCGAAAAATCCGCAGGCGACCAAGACAATCGTCGCTCCGCCGGGTAGTTTTTCGAAGCTCGCGCTCAGCAGAGTTCCGACGCCCGAGCTGATGCCGCCGATCACGGCGCTGATGGCCAAGATCGTGCTCAGATTGTGACTCCAAAATCTCGCCGCTGCGGCCGGTACGATCAGCAGCGCGATGACCAGGATCAGGCCAACCGCTTGCAGCCCGATGATCGTCACCGTGACGACCAGACTGACCAAGAGCAGATCGAGAGCCAGCACGGGCCAACCTTGGCTGCGAGCCAGCTCGATATCGAAGCACAGGATTTTGAACTCTTTGGCAAAGAGAGCGATGATCGCGAGCACGGCCAGCGCCAGGCCGCCGTTGAGCCAAGCATCGTCGATCGTCATCGACGCGGCTTTGCCGTAGATATAGCTGTCCAGTCCGCTGGCGCTGCCGCGCGGAATGTTTTGAATGATGCCGACGAGGCTCACGCCCGCGCCGAACAGCACGCTCAGCACGATCCCCAGCGAGGCATCTTCGCGGATGCGCAGCCAATGCCGCAGGCCGAGCACCATCAAGCCACCGAGCGCTCCGCTGATCGCGGCGCCGAGCAATAGCAACGGCTGAGACTTCGGAACTCCGGCGGTGATCGACCACCAAAAAACAATCGCCACGCCGGGCAGCGTCGAGTGCGCGATCGCATCGCCCAGCAGCGCTCGCTTGCGGAGCAGCAGATACACGCCGGTCAAGCCCGCGGCGATGCCCAGTAGAACCGTACCGCACAAGACGACGCGCGTGTTGTAATCCCGCAGCGTGATCGTCCGCCACCACCAGTTGATGGCGACGTCGCGAGCCGTGCCGGCCGATGAGCCTTCGCCGGTCGCTGCGACAGTCCGCCAACTGAACACGACAGTGACCGCGCTGCTCCACGCATGCGTGTTCATGGCGTCGCTCGCGGTTCGCGGCGGCGCATCGCTTCGCCGACTTCGTCGAGCAACGTCAGTTTGCCGCCGTAGGTCTTGTGCAAGTTTTCTTTGGTGAAGACCTCTTCCATCGGACCGGCCGCGACCAGCCGCAAGTTCAGCAGTACGAGATAATCGAAGTACTCAGGAACGGTATGCAGATCGTGATGCACGACGATGATTGTCTTGCCTTGGCTTTGAAGCTGGCGCATCAGATGAACGATCGCTTTCTCGGTGGCCGCATCGACGGCGGCGAACGGTTCGTCCATTAAATAGAGGTCAGCTTGTTGGACCAGGGCTCTCGCCAGAAAGGTTCGCTGCTGCTGGCCGCCGGAGAGCTGGCTGATTTGGCGCTTGGCCAGGTGATCGATTTCCATCT
>JBQCEI010001157.1:0-5474 GCA_051960375.1 Aureliella sp.
TGCGGTTACAGCGACGACATGATCTCCTACATCCCATCGCGGCGCGTGTGGGAAGAAGGAGGTTACGAAGGGGGCTCGAACCTCTTCGAATATGGCCGGCCCGCATTCCGCTGGGCCGGCGATATCGAAGAGCGCATCGCCCGGACCGTGCATCAGCTCGTAGACGAGGTGCGAAAGTGACCAGCAGCCCGCTGGACGGCCAAGTCGGGCGCGCAGCATCAACCGTGCACGTACTCCGACCACTGCAGACCTTGCTCGGCCGAGGTTGTCTTGACGTCGGCGGCTCGCTGTTTGGCTAGCTTCTTTTCGAACTTGCGCGTTTCGCTCTCGTCGCGGTTATGACCGAGAGGCTCTTTCTTTTCCTGCCCCTCGGTGTCTTTGACTTGCGCGACGGGATTGGCGACGTATTCCCATTCTTCGCCTTTCGGCCAAGGTCCATTGCCTTGGTTCCATGGACCGCGCGAGTCCTCGCCATTGGACATATTGTAGTAAGTGTGCGTAAAGCGTAGATCGCCTTGGAACTGGGCCGGCGGGAAGTTCGGCTCGATCGAGCCGAGAGCCGCCGTAAACTGCTGAGCGTGTGCGATCTCGCGCGTCATCAGGAAGCGCAGCGTGTCTTGCACATGCGGATCGTCGGTGAACTTCAGCAAGTTTTCGTAGACGATCTTGGCCCGCGATTCGGCGCCGATGTTTGATCGCAGATCGACCGTCAAGTCCCCGTTAGCGTTGACGAACGCGCCGGTCCAGGGCGTTCCCACCGAATCGGTCACCACGGGGCCGCCGCCCGATTCGATCAGGAATTTCGGGTTGTCCATCGCCTGGGCGATCACGTCCCCTTTGCGCGTCGCCCCCGATCCCATCTGAGCCACCAGATTGCCTTCAGCCGCTTCCTTCAGTTCGCTGTTCACTCCATCGAGCAGCAACGTGATCGTCGCTCCGACGATCTCCAGATGGCTGAACTCCTCGGTAGCGATGTCCATCAACAAGTCGTACTTGTCCGGGTAGGCGCGTTTGCAACCGAATGCTTGCACGAAGTACTGCATGGCTGCTTTCAATTCACCGTTGCCGCCGCCGAACTGCTCGAGCAGCATATTGGCAAATTTCGGATCGGGCTTCGTTACGCGGACATTGAACTGCAGGTCTTTAACGTGTTGGAACATTGCTGGGAGACTCCCCTTGGGCGAAGGAACATTAACCGTGCCGATGGACAACCGGTGCGTTGCGATGAAGCAAACAGATTGAATCGAGAAACCGGTCTGCAATTCATAGACCGCCTGGCCGCGAAAGACCCGCGGCCTCTAAACCGCTCAACCGCACCCGGCTTGCGGCACTATTGCGCAGTGAGCATACTGCCAACGAAATTGGGCCGCATGAAATGTTTTGAGTCCCGGTAGGGACGGCAGCCCCATGCCGCTCTCACTTCCTTCCCCTATCACCCAGGACCGTCGCTATGAAACACCTTGCAAAACAATTCGCGTGCGCTGCCGTTCTGCTGGCGGGCATGCTGAGTTTGCTTGCCGCTCCGAGCCGAGCAGCCGATGCGGAACAGCGCGTTTATGAGATGCGCATTTACTACGCCGCCGAAGGCAAGCTCGATGCGCTGAACAGTCGCTTCCGAGATCACACTGTAAAACTTTTCGAAAAGCACGGCATCACCAACGTGGGTTACTGGATGCCGATCGACAACCCCGAGCGCATGCTGATCTACATGCTCTCCTACCCAAGCCGCGAGGCTCGCGAAGCGTCGTGGAAAGCCTTCGGCGCCGATCCCGAGTGGCAAAAGGCTCGCAAGGAGAGCGAAGCCAACGGCAAGCTCGTCGATAAAGTCGAGCAGACTTTCCTCGAGCCCACCGACTACTCGCCCGAGATCAAACCGAGCACCAAGGGCGATCGCGTCTTCGAAATGCGAACCTACACCGCCGCCCCGGATAGGCTCGACGCGCTCAATGCCCGCTTCCGCGACCACACGCTGAAACTGTTCGAGAAGCACGGGATGACCAACATCGGTTACTGGACCCCGATGCGCGATCAAAAGGGAGCCGGCAATACGCTGATCTACATTCTGGCCCACCCGAGCCGCGAAGCAGCCAAGGAATCCTTCGCTGCCATGGGCAAGGATCCGCAGTGGCAAAAGGCGCTCAAAGAGTCAGAAGAAAAAGCCGGCGGACCGCTGACCATCAAAGGAGGCGTCAAGTCGGTGTTCATGAAAGCGACTGATTACTCGCCGATCCGGTAGGTGGCTTGAGTCGCGAAGCTTGGCTTGAGTCGCGAAGCGACGAAATGTAACCCGACGCGTAAGCGAGGGACGAACCCGCCGCAGAGCTCGACAAACCAGCATTGATCTGCCAAAGCTGAACATATCTCCGCTTCGGCCCCTCCCCCCCGGCCCCCTCTCCCCGAAGCGGGGCGAGGGGGAGCGAAGAAATGTTTGGCGCTGCGCTATAAAAATCTTCTCTCCCCTCGCCACGCTTCGGGGAGAGGGGCCAGGAGTGAGGGGTCTTCAGAAGCATGGTTTATCAGGCTTTACGGCGGGTTCGTCCCTCGCTTACGCGTCGGGTTACATTTCGTCGCTTCGCGACTCAGTACCCAGCATCACCTGCTAAACACCAAAATCGAATTCGCAGGTATCGTCAGCCGCACAGTGGCCGGCATGTTATCGCCCGGGCTCGACCAAGCTTCCACCAACCCGGCATTGCCCGCTGGCTCGTAATCATCGTAGGCGTCGCTGTTGAACCGCTCGCGCCATGAGCCGGCCGCTGGCCAGCCGAGCTCGTAGCCATGAAAGTTCGAGTCGTTCAGGCTGGCCACGACCACGACATCTTCTCCGCTCCCTTCCAGCCAGCGATGAAAGGCCAGAATGCGATTGACGTTGCAGCAGTGGAATACGTTCAGCTTCTCGCCGCGCAGCGCCGGTAGTTCGCGGCGCAGCCAACACAGCGCCTGCGTAAAGCGATGGAAGTTGACCATCGCTGCATCGCGGCCGTAGTCCAAGCCGTCCCACCAAATGAGATTGTTGAGATGGTAGCGAGGATCGTCGCTCCACTGCTTTTCCTCGAGAAACTCCTGCCCCATGAAGATCATCGGAATGCCGGGCGCGGTCAGCAAGATTCCGGTGGCTACACGGCTGCGACTGCGGGCATACCACGAGCGTGCATCGCTGCCGTCGGCCAGGCGAGCAATGCGCTGCTGGCGCCCGGCATAAACTTCATCGTGGTTCTCGATGCAGTGCACCGCCCGCCACGCTTGAGCGAATCCTTCGGGCCACAGGGCGGCTGCGATCTTTCCCATGTCGACCGGCGATTGCATGCCGTACGACGCGCTCTGGATCGCGTCGCGCACGGCGATGCGAATCGAGTTATGCCAACATGCGTCGAAGCCCGCTCCCTGTTGGTCCTTGGGACGCACGATCGCAGGATCGGGGCCCCAGTACTCGGCGATCTGAATCACCGACGGATCCAGGTAGCGCACCGTATCGGTTGCATCTTGGCAAAACTCCCAACCGTTGTCAGCGTTCTTGTTGACGATTACCGAAACTTCGTCGTAGCGAAAGCCGTCGACGTGGAATTCCTTCACGAACGATGCAGCGTTATCAATCAGGAACTGCCGCACCGGAGCTTTCCATAATGCCCCGACCGGGCCGGTCCAGTCTTCGTTGGTGAAGTACAGCGCGTCATCGTCGCTGTGCATGTCGACTTGATCGAAATTCCACAGGCTCTCGACTTGCCCTTTGATCTGTCCGCCGGCGTGGTTGTAGACGATGTCGAACAAGACCGCGATGCCGCTGAGGTGCAAGAGCTCGATCATCGCTTTGAGCTGATGCGACTGCGGCAACAACGAATCGGCAATGTGCGGCGCCAATCCGAATCGCGCCCGCAGCTCGTTCACCCACGGCAAGTAGTGCTGAATCTCAAACGGATCGACCCCGAAGTCCATTTCGGGCGAGAAGATATCGGAGCCTTCGTAGCCGCGGCTGCGCTCGCTGGCCACTTCGATGATCGGCAGCAACTGAACGGCGTTGATGCCCAGATCGCGCAAGTAGTCGAGCTTGCCGAGCACATCGAGGAACTTGGCCACGCGGTCGCTGCGGTTCGGGCCGTTGAACGTGCCGACGTGCAACTGGTAAACGATCAAATCATTGAAAGCCGGCGGATGATAATCGCCGTCGCTCCACTCATACGCATCCGCGTCGCGCACGATGCAGTCGCAGAACGGATAAGCAGGCAGCTTGGTCAGCTCGCGGGCATACGGGTCACGCTTGTACTGGTCTCCGAGCTGACCCTCGACGTAGAACTTGTACGTCTGACCTGACTGCACGCCGGGCAACCAACCGACCCAGTAATCGCCTTGCCGCTGGAGCAGCGAGCTATCGTCGGCTTGCCACTGATTGAAGTCGCCGCGCACCCATACCGCCGTGGCCCGCGGGGCCCAACAGCGGAAGGTCGCTCCACCGCGATCGGGCGTCAGATTAGCGCCCATCGGGACATGCTCGGCCTCGTGCGGCAATTCGGCTGGCATAGCAAGCGGCCTTTCAAGGTGAACATCTTGCGGTGTTGAACCGGATGGGCCGATCTTACCACGGCGAAGAGCGAGGAACCACAAAGACACGAAGACACCAAAGATGCCAAGAGCTTGGCTCTTCAAATCCTAGTGGCTCTGTGTGCCACTGGCCTTAGCCAGTGTCTTCCTTTTCGAAGTGTGAAGCGTGACAAAGAGGTCCGCTTTCCAACGTCAAACAGCGTCCAAGGCGACTCCTTTTATCGAGGGCTCCGTGGCCTTGGAACGCAAAGCTCCTGTTGTTCGCTTTTAACTTCGAACAGTGAAGACACTGGCTAAGGCCAGTGGCACACAAACCATCGCTTCGTGTCTTTGTGCCTTTGTGGTTTGACAATCGATCTGGCTATCGCGGCTTGTGCACTTCGCGCTCGTCGTGATTTCCGATCAGCCGGTTCCAGAATTGATACGGCACATCCTTCTTGGCGACGTAAAGATCGTCGGGCCCGGCATCTTCGGTGCCCAGCGCTTGGATTTCGTGCAGATACGGATCGGCCAGGTTGATGTAAGTCGCTTTGGTCTCCAGCCGCGTTCCCTCGCACAAGACCGGAATTTGCCGCAGCTCGTCAGTCGTGAAGTCGGTCAGCATCTCCACTACCTTTTTAATATCACTGGCCACCCTGTGCGGCATGGCGGCCCCTTCGAGGCCATAGTTGAGCCCCTTAGAAGCATCGGGGGCCAAGTCCTTCTGGTATTCGGCCGGATGCTTGTCTTCAGGGTGATATATTTTTTGGGTCATCGTTCTACTCCCTACTGTCCTTGACTGTGGCATATGCCCACGCACGGGCATAAAAGCATTCAGGTAGTGGAGTAAATTTGCAATTCACATGCCGCATAGGTGGTGCAGTAAAGCTTCAAACCGCAAAGCGACCACGTGAGCCCCTCTGTTCGCCAGCAGCGCTCTTCTTGTAACCCGACGCGTA
>JBQCEI010001158.1:0-3130 GCA_051960375.1 Aureliella sp.
GGTCGAATGGCCGCCGGCATCGCGCACGAACTCGGTACGCCGCTGAACGTCGTCGCTGGGCGAGCGGCGCTGATCGCTTCAGGTAGGCTCAGCGGCGATGAAGTCACAGCCAGCGCCCGCACGATCAAGAGCGAAGCCGATCGCATCACCAGCATCGTGCAGCGCTTGCTCGACTTTGCTCGCGGCCGTCGGCCTCAGCGCGTCCAGTGCGAACTGGTAACCATTGCCCAGCGGACCGTCAGTCTGCTCGATTCGCTGGCGGCTAAACGCGATGTGCAGCTGGAAATCGAAACGCCCAGCGCGCCGACGCGGTGTTTCGTCGACGAGTCGCAGATCCAGCAAGTGATCACCAACTTGATCGTCAACGCCGTGCAGGCTACGCCGGCGGGCGGACGCGTGCGTCTGACGATCGATCGGCCGGAGGACGCCTGGCTGCGGCTGCGCGTCGAAGATAGCGGGCCTGGAATTCCCGAGGAGCTGCGCGAGCGCATCTTCGAACCGTTCTTTACGACCAAAGAGGTCGGCGAAGGGACTGGCTTAGGCTTGTCGATCGCCTATGGTATTGTGCAAGAGCACGGCGGGCGTTTGGAGATTTCCCAGGGAGAGCTGGGCGGGGCTGCGTTTGATGTCTGGTTGCCGCAGAATCAAAGCGTAAGTTTTACCGCGGAGGACGCGGAGAGCGCGGAGAGCGCGGAGAAGGAAGATAAGTAAATAACATGCATTCGACTGAGCGAAAACATGCGACCGGACGCGTGGTCGTCGTCGATGATCAGCGGGCGATGGGAGAACTGCTCGAGACCGATCTGCGGCTACGCGGTTACGACGCGGTCGCATTCACCTCGGCTGCCAAAGCGCTCGACTACCTGCGCACACACGTTGCGGATGTCGTGGTCACCGATGTCCGCATGCCCGGCACCGGTGGGCTGGAGCTCTGCTCGCAGCTTTCGCAGCTCTATCCGTACATGCCGGTGATCGTCATGACGGCGTTCGGCAGCATGGACACTGCCATCGCCGCCCTGCGCTCGGGAGCGTATGACTTTCTCACCAAACCGATCGAGTCGGATTTGCTCGCCGCGGCGCTTGAGCGAGCGATTCAGCATCATCGCTTGCAAGTCACCGTGCGGCAGCTTTCCGAAGCGATCGATCACAGTCGGCACTTCGGCGAAATACTCGGCGACAGCCCCGCGATGCAAGCGATCTACGCGCAACTGGCGCAGCTGGCCGACACCGATACTTCGGTCTTGCTGACCGGACAGAGCGGCACCGGCAAAGAACTGATCGCGCGGAGCATCCATCGCCGCAGTCGGCGAGCGGCGGCTCCGTTGGTTTGCGTCAACTGTGCAGCGCTGCCCGAGCCGTTGCTCGAGAGCGAATTGTTCGGCCACACCAAAGGTGCTTTCACCGACGCGCGCGGTGAGCGCAAAGGTCTGTTCGTCGAAGCCAACGGCGGCACGTTGTTTCTCGATGAGATCGGCGAGCTCCCTCTGTCGATGCAAGTGAAACTGCTGCGAGCTCTCGAACAGCGCTCGGTGCGGCCGGTGGGCGGAGACCGCGAAATCCCGATCGACGTGCGATTGATCTCAGCTACCAATCGCGATTTGGAAACGGCGGTCGAAGAACATACCTTCCGCGAAGACTTGTACTATCGCATCAACGTCATTCAGATCGAGCTGCCTCCGCTGCGGCAGCGCGGGACCGACATCTTGCTGATCGCTCAGCACTTCATCCAGTCGTTCGCCGAGCGGATGCAGAAGAACGTTACGGGACTCGATCCTGCGGCGGCCGAGCGTTTGCTGAATTATGCCTGGCCGGGCAACGTGCGCGAGCTTCGCAACGTCGTCGAGCGTGCGGTCGCACTGACGCGGACCGAAAAGATTATGCTGGCCGATCTGCCCGCCAAGATTCAAGAATTCAAAGCCGAGCAAACGTTGCTGGCAGGGGATGATCCCACCGAGCTGGTTCCGCTCGAAGAGATCGAACAGCGTTACATCCAGCACGTCCTCAAGGCCACCGGCGGCAACCAGTCCCAAGCGGCTCGCATCCTCGGCGTCGATCGCAAAACGCTGCACCGCAAACTGAAACTGGCGCCCGACAAAACGTAGTGGTCTTGCTCCGCGCTCTCCGCGTCCTCCGCGGTTAAAAACGAATTTCGTTCAAGCGCCGGACAAGCCCGCCAGTTCCGTCGCGCGTTTGACGCGCGAGATGGCGATCATGAAGGCTGCGGTCCGCAGCGGCACGTTGCAGCGCTGCGCCTCTTGCCAGACTTCTTCAAAGGCTTGGCTGAGCGTGTGCTCGAGTTCGCGGCGCACGCGATCGAGATTCCACGAGTAGTGCTGCCGGTTCTGGACCCATTCAAAGTAGCTGACCGTTACACCGCCGGCATTGGCCAAGATATCGGGCAGGATGGTGATGCCGCGGTCGTTCAGGATCTTGTCGGCATCGGGATAGATCGGGCCGTTGGCTCCTTCGATGATCGACTTGGCTTTGATCTTGTCGACATTCTCGGCCGTGATGACTCCGCCGAGAGCTGCAGGCACCAGCAGGTCGACTTCCAGTCCCAGCAGGTCGTCGGCTGGCAACACTTCGGCTTCCTTGTAACCGGCCAGCGAACCCTTGTTGCCGAGGACATACCGCAGCACCTCGGGAATATTCAAACCTTTGGGATTGTAGTAACAGCCGCTGACATCGCTGACGGCGACGATCGGGAAAGCGGCCTCATTGAGGAACTTGGCAGCGTGCGAGCCGACGTTGCCAAAACCTTGGATGGCGATGCGGCACTGCTCGGGCTTGATGGCGAAGCGGCGCATGAGCTTCACTGCCAAGATGCCCACGCCGCGGCCGGTGGCTTCTTCGCGTCCCTTCGATCCATACTCTTCGACCGGCTTGCCGGTGATCACGGCGGGGTTGAAGCCGTGATATTTCTCCCACTGGTTACGAATCCAAGCCATGACTTCGTGCGAGGTGCCCATGTCGGGAGCCGGAATATCGGTGTCCGGACCGATGATGTCGTGAATCTCGTCGACGAAGCCGCGGGTGAGTCGTGCGAGTTAATTGCGAGAAAATTGTTTATGATTGAAGCCGACGCCACCCATGGCGCCGCCGTAGGGCAATTTGACTACTGCGGTTTTCC
>JBQCEI010001159.1:0-3415 GCA_051960375.1 Aureliella sp.
GCTATCGGGTTTTACCGGCGGCAGCGGCTTGCCGTCGCGCGAGTGCTTCTTGGGATTGTGATAACGATCGTGATCGTCGATCACATAGGAATGGTCGAAGCCTTGGTCCATCGGCGAGCCGTCGACGTGCCACTTGCCCGAGAGGTAAGAGCGATAGCCCAGCGGCTTAAGCATCTGCGGAATCAACTGCGCCCAAGCGGGCCGTTTGCCGGCGGCGCCACCTTTGCCGTCGATCATCTTGTCGCGGCGGATCTCCTGCGCGTAGTGGCCGGTCAGCAGCGCGCCGCGCGTCGGCCAGCAGCGAGCCGTGTTGTAGAACTGCGTATAGCGCAGCCCGCCGGCAGCTAACTTATCGAGATTCGGCGTCGCGATCTCGCTGCCGTAGCAGCCGAGGTCCGAGTACCCCAAGTCGTCCGCTAGAATGACGAGCACATTGGGCTGCTTGGCTTCCGCCGCCGCTGGGCCTAGCAAACCAGAAATGCCGAGTGCCAAGCACCCGACCACGAATCCACCGAAGCGCCAAATTCCCACGACCGGAACCCTCACCAGCATGAAGTGTGTTTTCTTGCCTCACACGCTCGTTCCCAGGCTCTGCCTGGGGACGCACTGTCTTGGAGGCTCTGCCTCCCCTGAACCTGCCGAGAAGGCTCACCTGCTCGCCGAGAAGGCGGGCCTGCTTGCCGGGTGCTGCGAGGCGGAGCCTCGAAGACATTGCGTTCCCAGGCAGAGCCTGGGAACGAGCCGAGGCAGGCGCGGACCATACGGCACGCTGCTACACATCATACTAGAAAGGCGGCGGCTCAGGTGGTTGGATCGCGTTCGACAATCGACCGAACTTCGATGGCGGTGCGGCCTTTGTAAGCCCCGGGAACGGCAAGGAACTTCACCACTCCTTCGACTTCTACTTCCAGCGGCGAGCGGACTTCTTTCTCGGTGTTGATGACGTCGCCGACTTGGAGATTGAACAGATCGCTCGTCTTGATCTTCGAATGGGCCAGCGTCACGACCAGTTCGGCAACGGCGTGTTCCAGGTTGGTCGCGATCTGAGCCTGGCTGGAGGCCGAACTGCGCAGCGAAGCGTAACCGGTCCAGCTATTGGCCGACAGCTTGTTGCCGATGCGTTCGATCGTGTTGAACGGGATGCACAGATTGATCATGCCCCGCGTCTTGCCCATCGTGAGTTCGAAGCTGACCAGAATCACCACTTCGTTCGGCGGCACGATTTGCACCAGCTGCGGATTGCTCTCGACGCGCTGGACTTCGATGTTCAGCTCCACCGCGTTGCCCCAACCGGTTGCCAGTTCGCGGAGAAACACGGTGGTGATTCGGCTGGTCAGTCGCAGTTCGATGTCGCTCAGAGGTCGTTTGAGCGTCGATTCAGGCGAGGCTCCGCCGCCGAGCATGCGATCGATGATCGGATAGAGCAAGCTGGGGCTGATGTCGAGAATCCAGTTGCCTTCCAGCGGCGTTGGCTTGAGCAGATTAAAGCACGTCGGAATCTCGAGGCTGTATACGAACTCGCTGTAGGTCAGCTGATCGACGCTAATCAGCTTCACTTCGACGATCGTCCGCAGCAGCGCCGACATCGAGGCGCCGAAGTTACGTGCAAAGCCTTCGTGCAGCGACTGCAGCGCGCGCATCTGTTCCTTGCCGACGCGCTCGGGACGTTTGAAGTCGTAGGCGACCACGCGCTGGCGATGCGCCGTGTTCTTCTTGCCGAGCAATGCTTCGGCCTTGGCACCTTCGACCAGATCGGCCGCGCTCTCCGGCTTCTCGGCCGCCGCGACCTTCTTGTCGCCAGAGTCCATCGACTTGAGCAGCTCTTCGACTTCGCTTCGGCCTAAGATTTCATCAGCCATCCGTTGGCTATCCTTCCGTGGGTGTTCTTGTAACCCGACGCGTAAGCGAGGGACGAACCTGCGATAATGAATTTCAACATTCGTCTACGGTCGTTGGATTGCAGCATCTTTGGCTGTTAGGGCCAAAGGCCCGTGATTCCTTAGCCCAGCCCGGCGGGCTGGGATCCCGCGGGGCGCAAGCCATCCCAGCCCGCTGGGCTGGGCTAAGGGATTACGGACCTTTGGTCCTCAAGAGTCCGGTTTATTAATAGATCTATTTGCAACACGAAGCGTAATCGATTGACGAACAAGACATAAAAGCCAGCCTGTTCCCAGCAGAAAGACTTTGGTTTGTCAGGCTTTGTGGCGGGTTCGTCCCTCGCTTACGCGTCGGGTTACAAAAGCGAGCTATGTTCGCAGTTGGCCGTTGCCGGTCAACAAGTATTTGTACGTGGTGAGTTCCTTCAGTCCGCAAGGTCCGCGGGCGTGCAGTTTATCGGTGCTGATACCGATCTCGGCCCCGAGCCCCAGCTCGCCGCCGTCGTTGAGCCGCGTGCTCGCATTGACGACCACAGCGCTCGAGTCGACCAGCGTTTGAAATCGACGCGCGGATTAAAAATCGCGAGTCACGATCGCATCGGTGTGATGCGATCCGTAGCGGTTGATGTGTTCGATCGCTTCCTCGAGGCTCGAGACGACCTTGATGCTGATCTCGGGCCCGAGGTATTCTTCGGACCAATCGGCTTCCGTGGCGGACACCGCTGCAGGGACCCAGCGCCGCGTCTGGTCGTCGGCATGCATCGCGATGCCGCGCTGCTCGAGCTCAGTGCCAACGCGAGGCAGGAAGTCCGGCGCACAATCGGCGTGCACCAGCAAGCTTTCGCACGCGTTGCATACGCCCATGCGCTGGCACTTGGAATTGATGACGATATCCAGCGCCATATCGAGATCGGCGCTGCTGTCGACATAGACGTGGCAGTTGCCATCGAAGTGTTTGATGACCGGCATGCGAGCTTCGGAAACGACGCGCTCGATCAGTCCTCGTCCGCCGCGCGGGATGGCCACGTCGATGCACTCGGGCATCGCCAGGAAGTAACCCCCGGCGGCTCGATCGGTCGTATCGACCAACTGAATCGCATCGGCGGGCAAGCCGCACTGGACGGCCGCTTCGGCGAGTACCGAGACAATCGCCTGAGACGAATGCATCGCTTCTTTGCCGCCGCGAAGAATCACCGAGTTGCCGCTCTTGACGCAGATGGCGGCTGCATCGGCCGTCACGTTCGGACGCGATTCGTAAATGAAGAACACTGTTCCCAGCGGCACTCTCACCTTCCGAACTTCCAAGCCGTTGGGGCGAATGCTCCCCTCGATCGTTTCTCCAACCGGATCGGGCAAGGCTGCGATCGCCTCCAGGCCGCTAGCAATCGAATCGATGCGGCCCGAGTCCAGGCGCAGCCGATCGATGGCCGCGGGAGTCAATCCGTAACTTTCCGCCGCATCGAGGTCGAGCGTGTTGGCCTTCATAATGATGCCGGCCTGCTCGCGCAGCCGTCGAGCGCTCAGCAACAACCAGTCGT
>JBQCEI010001160.1:0-12002 GCA_051960375.1 Aureliella sp.
GCGAGGTAGCTGTGGTTCAGTACGTTTAAATCTCACATGTCTTTTTTGTGGGTGGTGGCGCGCTCGGCCGCCGAGGGGGCGTTGGCCGCGGCGAGCCGCTCGGCCGGCGACTGGAGCTCGCCGGGGGCTCTCATTTGGCTCGGGTCCATCGGCATCGGGCGGCCGGCTCGAGCGTAGGCCGCCGCGTTCTCGCGCAGGAAGTGCTCGCGCTGCATGCGCTCGACGTCGGCCGCCGTCGGGCCGCCGAGCATTTGTTGCGGCGTCAGCGGCGGCCGAGCTCCGGGTGGCACTTGGCCGGGCATTGGCGGCTGTTGTGGCGGCGGGGCGGCCGCTTGTTGCGCTTGTTGCTGGCTCGCGCGTTGGGCCGCGTACTTCTTGTTGAGCGCGTCGAGCTCGGCTTGCGCCTTGGCGAGCGGCTCGTCGACGATCTTGCCTAGGTCCATGCCGCCGGAGATTGCGCCGGCGATGATTTCCGCGACCGATGCGCCGCCTTTGAGCGCGGCCCACAGCAAGCGCGGCAGCGCGGCGAACACGTTGTAAAGCATTTGGCCGAGCGACATGGCAAAGCGGCCGGCGATTGCGTAAGCGTTGTTCCAGAGGTAGCTAAAGCCGGAGAGAGCCGCTTGTACGCCCTTGTAGAAAATCACTTTGAGGCCGGCCCATAGGATCTCAGCCGCGCCCCAGACGTTGCCGCCGGCTAGCGCCGCGGTGATGCCGCCGAAAGTTTGCGACACGGTCGCCGAGAGCGATCCGAATACGCCGGAGAGCCATTTAATTGCCTCGCCGGCCAGGCCGCTTTGGTAGGCGACGTAGCCGAACACGGCCGCGCCCGCGGTGATCGCCAGCACGACGGCCGCGATCGCCGCAGCGATCGGCAGAATAACCGGGGCGCCGACAGCGGAGACAATCGCGGCGATGCCGCCGAATATCGTCGAGAGCGCGGAGACGACCGAGCCGGCAGCGACCAGCGCGATACCGAAAACCGTGATCGCAGCGCCGGCCGCGATTCCGGCGGCCGCGATGCCGGCGATAACCTTCGCCAACCCGGAGTTAGCCGCGATTGCCTTCGCGATCGGCTCGAGGATACCCGAGAGCGCCCCCATGACCGGCTTAGCGATTTCAGCTACCGCGTTGCCGATCGGCATGATTGCCGAGATAAGGTTGTCTTTGAGCGTCGACCAGGTGCCTTTGAGCGTCTTGGCTTGTGCGGCCATGGCGCCGGCAAACATGCCGCCGGAGCTCGTGAGGTCAATAAACGCTCGCTGCAAGTGCCCAAAGTTGACTTTGCCGCTTTCGACCAGCCCTTTGACTTCGGTTTCAGTAACGCCGAATTGTTTGGCGAGCTCTTGAATGATCGGGATGCCGCGGCCGGTCAGCTGGTTGATGTCCTCCGCAAAGAGTCGCCCTTGTACTTTCGCCTTGCCGTAGATTTCGGCTATCTCGCCGATCGGTGCGCCGATGCCGCTCGCGATGTCTCCGACGCGCCGCAATTCCGCCTCGACGTCTTTGGACGCTACGCCGAAAGCGATCAGCTTTTTAGCCGCGTCGGCGATGTCGGAAAACTCGAGCGGCGTATCGGCCGCGAGCTTGCGCAATCGGTCCATCATTGCCGTTGCCGCTTCGCCGCTCCCTAACATCGTCTTAAACGATGCGTGCACGCTCTCGAGGTCGCCGGCCAGCGAGAGCGGAGCGGCCATCGTCGCGGCCAGCGCGCCGAAAGCGGTCGTCATGCCGGCCCCCAGGCCGGCTACCTTGGCGCCGATTCCCGATATGCTCGATCCGAAGTTTGAGAGCCGCCGCTCGATCGCGACCAGCCCTTTGCCGACTCGATCGCGAATCGACACTTCGACGACGGCTTTGCCGGCTTGCACTTCCTTGCTCATGGCGGCTTAGCTCCCTTGCACCACAGAAAAGGCATTCAGCACGGTGCCGGCTTTAACTTCGCGCTCGAGCGCGACCGACATAAACGGGTGCGGGGCATAGCTCGCGCGCCGCTTCCGGTGCACGGCCAGCGGGTTGGAGCTCCGGCCGGCGTACCAAAAACCCTTGCGGCCGTCGACAATCCGAAACTCGTCGATCAGCGCCCAGCCGCCAAACTCCATGAGCTCGGGGACGGTCGCCCGGTTGGATCGCAGCCGCTTCGCCGCTTGGCTCACGAGCAGCGGGCCGATCAGCACGCTTTGGCCGTCGTCGCCGAGTCCGAATTGAATGTTTCGCAGCGTGGCGAATTGATTGCGGCTCCGGACGATCGGGGGTTGACCAGGCCGAGCGCTTCCACTCTTGGCGAAGCGTCCTCGCGAGTCGCGAATTACGCGGCCCTTTTGTCCCTTTTGCGCGGTGCGCCGCAGTACGTCGGTTCGAGCTCGACGTCGCACAAACGCGCCGATTCTCGAGAGCGCCCGCCGCTCGTTGCGCCGGGTCGCGTTGATAACGGCCGCACGGTCGAAAAACGCAGCTTTAATTGCAAAGTCGACAGTAACGGCCATAGGTCTATCAATCCTTTGATGTTCGAGCCGCTTTCCGTGCGGCTAGGGAGCGGCGCATTGATGCGAGCTCCGTTGTCGTGAAGCCGGAGCGCCGTCGGCGCTCGCGGGCTCGGTATGGGTTCAGGTCTCGAGGGTCGACGTCGTCTTTGCTCCAAGCGGCCAGCACTTGCGCCGTATGGTCCCAGGCGGCCGTTTGGTGCGCGTCGAACATATCCAGCAGCCGCCGCAGCGTGAGCGGCCGCGGATCGAGGCCGACGACGCCGGCTAGTCGCCAGACTTGCGCCCAGTTATCGCCGCTTCGATTGCCGCGTCGACGTCGGCGCCGGCTCGCTCGAGGGCCGCTCGCATCGCTTGCTCGACTCTTGGGTCGGCCAGCTTCGCCAGCGCCAGCTCGGTCGCCGCCTCGGCCGCCTTGGTTGCCGTTGCGACGACTCCGGCCAGCGCGGGCCGCCGCAATCGGCGGAAAAAATCAGCGAGCGCCGCCTCGAGCGCCACAGCGGCCGCGAGCGCTACTTGCTCGGTCTCGGTGGCTACCTCGACAAAGTCGCCGACTTCGAGGCCGCGCTCGGCGCATTGCTTACGATGCGCGGCGGCCATAATCTCGAGGGCCTGGATCGGGTCGGCGATTGCATCGCCCAGCGCGTGCGGGTCCAAGATGTCCAGGCCGCGGCCCTTGAGGTCCTCGGCCGCGCCGATGTCCAGGCGTGCGATCCATTCGCGGCCGTTTGCGTCGCGCCAAAGTTGGCTTGGTGGTTGGTTGGTCATGCTCCAAACTTCCAGTCGTTAAAAGTGTGTAGAAACAAAAAAGGCCAGCCGTTGCGCCGGCGGCCGTGGGCAGGGAAAGCGCGGGTAAACGCTTTCGGCCGCCGGCGCTCGGGCCAGCATGAAACAAACGAGCCGCCGCGGCTTAGACGACCGTGTAAGCGTCGGTTTCCCAGAGCGTGCCGCCTTGTTCGGCGTCGACTTCGACTAGCACCAGGTCATAGGTAACGGCGTCCTCGTCGGGTTCGTCGCGGTCCATTTGCTGGACCACGAACGGGCCGCGGATACCTTCGGCGCCGGTGGTCGGAGCGCCGTCGAGAATCGCGAAGTCTAAGACGGTGCCGTTATCAAACGAGTCGATCAGCGCATCGAGAATCGCATCGGTCGAGCCGGGCTTTTTAACCAGGTAGGTACACGAGAAGCCGTAGCTCTTGTAACCGAGAATCGTTTTCTTGTTGTTGGCTCCGCGGTACATGCGCTCGTTGCTCGAGCGTGAGCGGGGCGCCTTAACGCCGGTGATCCGGCCCATTGTGGACCAAGTCGGCGCGGCATAGGTGCCGGGGGAAAGGTTGAGGTTTGCGGTACACTCGCGGCCAGCGCGCATGATTGAGACTCCATTCTCAGGAAAGGTTGTGTAGTGTTTTCGGGGGCTTCGCTTAGTCGAGCTCGGAGAGCTCGCCGGTAAACTCGAGCCGCACGAACGTCGAAAAAATGCTCAGGTCTTGCAGGAGCTCCGGCAGGAAAAGCGGCGTGTTTTGCATGCTCGAAAACGACAGCCCCAAAAAGTCGGCGTCGCGCAGCGAGCCGCCTTTGCGAAACAGCGACTTAACGCTCTCGACGTCTTGCATACGCGCATCCAGCCAGGGGCGATTCTCGATCGGGTTGGGGTACGCGTCGGTTCCCTCGGGCAATGATTGCTGAAACACGAGGTCGACGGTTTGCGTTTCTTTGTCGACGCGGCGGCCCTTGGGCTCGCTCTCGTCGCCGGCAGCGAACACAAACCATTTGCCGTCCTTGACGCTCGCCCGGTCGACGTAGGGGGCATAGCGCCGCGGAAACGGCAAGCCGGTTGCCGTATACAGTTTGCCGGCGACGTCGTCGGCTAGCTCGATGATCGGTACGGCCATTTGCTTATTCTTCTTCCGTGTGTATGCGGCGCCAGGTTTCGAGGTTGTCGGACCAGCGCCAAACCTTGCCGCTTCCCGAGTTCGTCGGCATAAGCGGATAGACTTTGCCGGTAGCGTCGACGATCTTGTCGCCGCGTTTGGGCTCGAGCGGTTCGTCGGTCGCGGTCAGGAGCTCGGCCGGATCGGCCAGCCAGTCCCACGACGTCGACGTCACGCCGACGTTGTCGGCGGCGTCGACTTGGCTCGAGTTAGGCCGGGTTTTAACCAGCGTGATCGAGAGGGAGTAAGAGCCGGAGACATAGGTAACGCTCTCGCCGCGGGACGCTTTGAGCGCTCGCCATGCGAGGCGCTGCAAAGCGGCGTGGCGGCTTTGATTGTTTGCCATTGCTCCGGCTCCCTATTCCGTTAGGTCTCAGGCCGTTAGGCCAGCGGCTTAGATGGTGCCGGTGGTTGCGTTGCTAACGGGCGCGTTCGTCAGCGGCGTTTCGGCGTTGCCGATCGAGGGCGTCGGAATGATCGGGATGCCGTTCCAGTCGCTAGGGAACGGCGCCGGGCTTCCGGTCGGCGAGTAGGTCGTCCGGCTCTTTTGCAATTGAATCAAGCTGCGCCGATTCATCGCAATAAAGGTCGGCTCGCCGTTCTCGCGGAATTTGGCATACAGGTCCGACAGCAGGTCGTCGGTCAGCGGAGCGTCGGTGCCGACGTTGCACAGACGAGCGAACGAATAATTCGAGCCGATCGCGAGGCCGAGCCAGCCGAGAATCGGTTGCGACAACGCCGCGTAGGTCTTGCCGCTTCCGTCTTTCTTGTCGACGTTGTAATAAGGCAGGATGTCGATTTTTCCATCTTTGCCGACGACCAGCGTAACGTGCGCTTCGTCGGGCGTGCTTCGGAACATCCACACGCTCGAGCAAGCGGCAACGCCGCCGGCGTCGACGACTCGGTCGTCGGCCGTATCGTTTGCCACCTGCGCCAGACCGACGAAGCCGTCGGCATCGTTGTCCGTGCCGTAGAGAAATTGTTTCTCGCCGACGCTGAAAGCCGCGCGCAGGCTGCGCTTGGCCTTGCGCTCCATCAGCGGGCCGGGGCCGTTGATATGCGAATTTGCGAGCGCGAGGTCGAGGTCGAAAGAGGCGTCAAGAATCTTGAGGTCCAGCGTTACCAGCGTATCGCTATCGGTCGACCGATCGCGGCCGGTGTTGACGGCTCGGAAGCCGACGACCGGGGCGCCGGTCTCGCGCAAATACTTGTGCTCGGTGCCGTGGCTTGCGGTCGCGACGTGCAAGCGGTTCAAGATTGGGGCATCGTTGAAGATGTCCGAAGCGCCGAGGTCTTTGACCGATGCGTCGTTCAGTTTGACGACGTCGGCGAGCGTGGTTAATACGTCAGCCATTTTTCAGAGTCCAATTCTGTAAGGGTGCGTAGCCGCCTCATGCGGCCGAAAGTTTGTGTACGGTTTCATCCTTGCTAGGGATGCGGTCGCCGCTTAGCGCGGCTTGAAGAGCGAAGCAAACGTAACGGCTTCCTTGGGCGTCGATCCGGTATTGATCGGTGCCGCTTCGCCGTGCGTCAGCTGCGCCGCCTCGAGCTTTTGCGAGGCTTCGCCGGCTTTGCCTTCGGCTTCCTTCAATCGGGCCGACAGCTTGCCGATATGCTCGGCCGCGGCGACGTCAAACGGCTTGCCGGCCGTGAAGTAGCCCAGCCCTTCGACTTCGCCGAATTGATCGGTATAGCGCTTGAGCTCCGCGGTAAACGCGACGCGCGGGTCGACTTGAGCCGGGGTAGTGACGGCCGCCGGCGGAGCGGCGGGGGCGGCCGGAGCGGGAGCGGCCGGAGCGGCCGGGGCGGTGCCGTGCGAGAGCTCGCCGGCGCTAGCGGGGGTTGTCGAGGTCGTCGACATAACGGGGGTGCCTTTCTTCCATGAAAGCGAAAATTGCGCGGCCGACTCGAGCTCGGTATCCGAGCCGATGTCGTAACCGTGCGGACAGATAGCGACGCCGCGTAAATCCCATTCACGGGCGATAACGCAAGGGCCCTCGACCGTGCGGCCGTTGACTTGGGCCACAAAACCGAAGTCGAGCCACTCGAGTACGAGCGCTTCCTCGTCGAAGTAAATCGAGGCTTGGTAGGGAATCTTCCGAGCCGACTTGCGTATCAGCTTGTCGGCTTCGTCGCCGGCGTCGATCGACTCGACGCGGCCGGCGACGACCAGGTCGCCCGAGCTCGTATCGAACGAGTCGGCGTAGCCGATTGGGTCCGTAGTGTTGTGGCAATAGTCGACCGGGATAACGTCGCGGACGCGCATGCCGGCGAAGTCGTGAACGATGCGGCCCCAAAACCAATGCGCGATCGGGTCGCCGGTGCGGGCCAGCATCGTAAACGGGACCGACGCGCCGCCGGCGGTCGTCTCGTCGGCCGCATCGAATTGCATCGGCGAGGCCGCGAATCGGTACGCGCCGGCCGGCGCTTTGTCTAATGCGGTCGGGTTGGCGTGGCCGATCAAGGTCGGCCGCTTGGCGTCGGTCTTAGGCTGCTTGGCGGTCATTGGCGGGCGCGTCCTTTGCGCTTGGGGTCGTCGGCGCTTCTTGCGCCTTATCCATGATTGCGGCTACAAACGGGCCGGGGTCGAAGTTCAGTCGCATCGGCTCGCCCAATACGTCGTTGCCGATGTCGCGAGCAAACTTGATGATCTCGGCCGTCGCCTTGATATGCTCGAACGGGTCGCCTAAGTCGTTTTTGGCGCACACTTCTTGAGGGCTCGAGAGGCCGGCGCCGATCGCCTTGAGGTCGGCAGTCAGTTCCTCGATAGGCTTCCACCAAGGCATTCCCTTCGGTATCCAGCGAAAGCCGATATCGCCGATCGACATAGAGCGCGGTAGCCGGAGCTCGCCCGAGAGTATCCAGCGCTGCAGTTGAAAGACGGTCCAGCGGCGGCGCAGCTCGACTTGATCGTCGCGCCGGTCCAAGCACGCGCGCTCGTATTGCAGCCAGGCCGTTCTAGCGCCGCTATAGTTCGTGTGTCCCTCGTCGAAAAACGAGTAGGGAATATCGAGGGCCTTGAGCGCGATAGACACCATAAGCCGCGAAAAGTTTTGGAGCTCGGCCGACGGCGTCTTAGATTCGACGACGTCGATTTTTTCGCCCGGGTCCATGTCGAACACGGTCGGGCCGCCGGAGAAGTCGAGCACGCGGGGCGGCGGGTCGTTTTGTCCGCAGCCGTCGGAGTCGCTCGCCGCTTCGTTGTCGGCCGTGGTCGGATCGTCGACGGCTTTCGGAAACTCGGTTTCGAGTGCGGCCGAGTCGGGCAATCGAGTAATCGCGATCGCGAACAGCTGCGCGAGCTTGGATCGAATCAGCGCATAGTCGAGATTCTCGTAAACATCGCGCAAGGGGTTCAGCGCGGATACCAGCGGCGAGACGCCGCGCACTTGCTCGGATGCCCAGCGCTCGAAAAAGCCGTATAGCATGAAATTCGACGCCGGGACGATGCGGCGGAAAACCTTACTCGAGCCGCCTTTGTCGCGGCCCCATATTGCATAGTTGCGGGCCCAGCCGCCGGCGTCGATTTCGACTCCGTCGACCCATTCCCAGCCGGGGTCGTCGGTGTACTTTTCCGGATTTTTGATTAGGTCGGCTTCGATACCTTGGATCGAGCCATTTCGCAGAAACATTAGGCCGGTGTCGCCGTCGACAACGCGGCGAGCTTCGGCCATGCGAAAACCTTTTTCGCGCGAGCAGCGGCCGCCGCGGTCGAAGTTGCTCGGCCGCGATTGGATCTCGACCAGCCGCTCGATTTGCTCTTTGAGGCCGCTATCGGGCACGATTGCTTGAAACTGGAAGCGGGCGACGTAGTCGAGGTGCCGCCGAATTGCCCATGCCGCAATCGAGAAGTTTTTAACGATGTCGTTTGCGCTGGCTTGCAATTGCAAACGCTTCACGCCGCGCAATTCGACGTCCTCGCGTTGAATCAGCGCGGCCGGAGTGCGGCGGTGTCCCTTGGCGTTCAAAGCGTCATAGCCGAGCATGCCGGCCAGCTTCGCCCGGGCTCCACTGAAAAAACCAGCAGCGCGAGTATTTTTCGACATTGCGGGGCGGCTCGCTTAGACGCGGAAACGATAGACGCGCGGCCGCTTGAGCCGCTTCTCGGGGAGCTCGAGCTCGAGCCGCCGGCGCTCTTCGCGCAGTTGCCCGAGATTTAAGCTCACGGTGACGCCGTCGAGCGTGATCGAGCTCGCGCCGCTCTCAAGGGCGGCGTTTATGTCGGCGATTTTGCGGCGGATTGCTTGCTCGTTGCTCATGGTCCGGATTGGACCAGAGAGCCGGCCGCGGCCGCAGGGCGAGATAAAGGCAGCGCCTTTACTATTTGGAAAAGTCGAGGGCGGCCCTTACGAGCTCGAGAATTGCCGGATAACGAGCGCTAATGTAAAAGCCGAACAAAGTTGCCGCGCAGCCGACGAGCTCGCCAAACAGGATAAGAGAGCCGCACAGCGGCAGCGCCCACATCGACGGCGCCCGGCCGCCGCCGCCGGGCGGTGGTGCGAACGGGTTGGCGCTCATCCGGCGGCCCTTTGGCTTATCCGGTTTTCGTAGCTCCGGTCGATCCGATGTTGTCGGCAAGCCGGCTCCGCGCATTGGGTCCAGCGCATCACGACGTGCGTGCACGGCTCGCCGCTCGAGGTTCGAGCCGTCGGCCGCTCGTCGCGCTTGTAATAGCGCCTCCGCCGGGTCGAGCCGCATTTCGGGCACCGGGAGACGGCCGCGTCGGCGAGCTCGAAAACGTGGTTTTTCGAGGTGCCGCGCCCTCTGCGCCTTGGCTCGCCCGGGGAGTCGACGAGCTCGGTTTCGATCAGTTCGGGGAGCTCGGCCAGAGCCAGCGGAGCGGCGGCCGGAGCGGGGGCGGTCGATTTGCGCTTGCGCGACATAGTTGCGAAAATCCCTTCGCGGTCAGAGGTTGGAATAGAGGGAAAACGGCCGGCTTGAGTCTTTCAAACGCGGCGGCTTTGTCGCCTTTTGGCGCGCCGCACTTGCGCCCGGATCGGGTCGAACGTGTACGGCGATTTCGGGTTTTCCGGCAAGGGCAGACCGAGCCGGGCTCGACAGAAGTTTTGGAGCGTGAGGCCAGCGGCTCGAGCTTCGGCGTTGAGGGCCTGGCGCTCGTCGGGATAGACGCGCACCACTACGGCCGACGAGTAAGGGGGCGGGGCCGGGGCGGCGGTTGGAGCTTCGGTCGGTTCGGTCATTGGCTCATAGTTTTACGCTGGTTGGTCGTCGATTATAGCGGCCCTTTGTGCGGTTTGCCTTGCGAATCTTTAACTCGCCCAGCTGCGCCCCCGATAGGCTCGCCATCACGGCCGATCCCACCAAGCAATCCCAAAGGTGATTGTCCGGTTTCGCCGGCGGGAGCTCCCACACTTCGCCCGAGCGGCCGCCGGAGCTCGTGACGGTTTCGACGGTCTCGGCGGTCCAGTGTTCCGCCAGCATCCGATGCTCGGTCAGCAGCGACGGCCGGTAGAGCGAGAGCGAGCCGGGGTCGCCGATCGCGACGTTTAGCCGAGAATTCACGAACGTCTTGGCGGCGTTGGTGTCGACGATCGCGTGCCGGCCGCCGCCGAGCGTCGGCCGCAATATCCAAAACGGGCCCTTGCGTTCGCCCGGCTTGGCTTGCCATTCCGACATTTGGCGGCCGTCGGTCGGCTTGATCCCGCGGCCGAACGTCGGGACGATCCAAGACGAGCGCGGATGCTCGAGGGCGACGGCTTGCACGACTTTCGTACTCGGGCCCCAGGCGGCATCTATGCCGATCAGCTGTACGCGCTGGGATAGTTGGCCGTCGGGCGTCTTGTAGCGGGCGGCCGAGATAGCGTCGACCAGGTCGAACAGTCCGGAGCGGATGCGCCCCTCGAGTCCCTTTCCGTGGTAGGTGCTCGCGAGCGTTTTAGTTGCGTTGCGCAGCGTGAAGTGCACGGCCGTTTGCCGGGGCCAAGAGCCATAGGCCAAAACGTAGCCGGTAAAGCTCGAGCTTTCCCAGGCCGCGACGAGGTAATATAGCAAACTCCCCTGGACGTCGATAAAGGCGGTCACCAGGTCGGCCGCCGGCGGCAAGACGTCTCGGCCGTGGCCGTGCGTTTTGGCTTCGATCGAATCGACGGCCAGGCGCTCGACGTCGCTCGATGCCGGCAGCGGCTCGTTTTGAAACTCCGCGTCGAACGTGAGCGGGCTTTTCAGCTTGAGGTTAAAAGCGTGTTGGATCGCGGAGATTTCGCCGCGCTTGGGGTCAAAGCGCTCGGGCCAAGCCGGCTTTGCCCCCTTATCCATCGCTTTGCGGTGCTTGGCATAAAAAGCCGTCGCATCCGCCAGCCCTCGGCCGGCCCTTACTCCCTCGGCGCGGAGCGTTGCGTATTGCTCCCAGAGGTCGAGGTCCTCGGGCCATTGGTACACAAGCCGGAAGCGTTCGCCTTGCCAGTCCGGATACAAGTCGCGGTTTAGCAGTTGGTCGGCGACGTCGCCGTCTTTAATAACCGTGACAGTCGCAAACCCGGTAATGCTTTGACCGGGGCCGGCCAGCCCTAGCACGGTGCCGGTTATCACATTCAGCCGTCGGGCGACTTGCGAGGGGCTTAAAGCGCTTCTATCGGTTTGCGGGTCGTCGAGCACAAACAGGTCCGGCCGGAGCGTCTCGCCGGCGGGCGTCGAAAACTGCGCTCCGCGGATACGGCCGAGCAAGCCGTAGACTTCGACGCAGGCCGAGCGGCATTTCGCGCCCGGGACGTCGGCCAGAACGATGCGCGGGCCTTTCCACTCGATATACGTCCGCTCGCCGTCGAGCAATTGGCCGGTGGCTTTGTTGGCCTTTCCCTCGAGCTTGCGCACGGGATAGGCCGCCTCCGGATAGAGCTCGAGCAGAATATCGTTTGTCTCGAGCTCGACTTTCAGGCCGCCGAGTAGCTTCGTCGCCGCGTCTCGGTCGGCTCCGATCAAGCAGACATAGCGGCGGTAGCCGTTGACGATTGCCCACAAGCAGGCCGCGACGATCAGCGTAGTTTTGCCAGAGCCGCGGGGCATCGCGAGCGCAAAGACGTCCCCCTCGAGAATTGCTCGCTCGATCTTCTCGATTGCCTTTAAGTGGTCGGGGCTCCAGGCGAGCTTAAACCGCTCGGCGAGCACTATCTCGCAAAAGAGCCGCAGCGACTTCGAGACTTTGTCGCGCAATGCCGGATCGGCGCAGGGCGGTATCGGGCCGATGTCTCGGCCCTCGCGGCTTTGGTCGGCTTGCCGTTGCCGCTCTCGCTCTTTGCGGGCGGCGTAGCCTCGGCCGGCCGGCTTGAACCCGTCGACGTAGGCGTCTAGCTCGGCCGCCGGAGAATTTTTAGCCGGCTTCTTCGTCGGCTTCTTTTGCGGCTTGCGTGCTTTGGTCGATTTGGTCGCCATCCTTGGCCGTCATGTTCCAGAGGGCGAGCTCGGCTCGCGCCGCGATCCATCGCAGCGCGTAGCCGGTCGCGAACTAAGTAGAGATGTCGCTCGAGCTCGAGCATTATTTGCCGGCGTAGGTGACGGCGTTTTTCATCAGCTCGGCGGCGTCGAGCTCGGCTTTTTGCATCTTGGCCTTTCGGACCAACGAGTTCATTTG
>JBQCEI010001161.1:0-2750 GCA_051960375.1 Aureliella sp.
CTGGATCGGCAGTTCGGCACCAAGTTTTTGTCAGCCATCGGCGTCATGATCGGCATGGCTCTTGGGATCACCGCCCTGCTGATTCTGGTCAACGTGAAAAGGCCGTCGCTGGACGAGGAAGTTGGCAAGGAGCTCGGTCGCGATGGAGGCAAGTCGCCCGGCGCGAGTCGAGACTCGGTGCGCGGGACCGCTGGTCCGAAAAGCACGGACGAGACAGACGGTGATCAGACGTCGTCATGACGCGTCCCGACGCCCGCGCATTGCTTATCGATAGCAGCCTGCTCGCCGGCGCGATCCTCGCGGTCGGTTGCTTGACGCTGATTGGATATCGCATGACAGGGAGGGCCTGCGATCGAACGAGTGTAGCCGTGGCTACACTTATGGTAGAGATGGCGATGGTGCCACCTCTGTGGATCGAATTTTGGATCGGTCGCGTGGTGGCTGCACCGGTGGTGACAGTCATGTGGCGGCTTGGGATTTTGTTGCCCGCGGCGCTGTGGAGTACACACCAATTGGAACCTGCAAGAAATTGCGTGCAGGTGACGTTGCTGGCCTGTTATTTAATGGCGCTGCCATTAGAATCATGGCTTCTTATTCGGCAGCCCCGCCACTGAAACTCGTTTCTAGACGACCTTCCCTAACGACACCTTCGTAACGACTTTTCGCAGAGCATCCGCGGCATGGCCCACGACATACTGCACATCAAAGACAGCTACTACTTCGATGTACCTAAATCGTTGTGGCAAGTGCATTACAGCACACCGGCAGAGTACCGCGCACGCGTTGGCGATTGGTTTGTCCGCAACGATGACGATTACCAGGACTGGGAAGCCGACCTCATCATCGCCCGCCTCCGCGACGAGATCGGCGTCGACAACAGCCACCTCGAACACCTGAAAGATCATTGGCACGCCTGGCAACATGCCGACCATGTCCGCGAGGCTCGTCCGCTGGATCGCTATATCGATGGCCGCATCGCCGAGATGGACGCTGTGGCGGCCACCTGGGCCAAGACGGCTGCACCCAGTGCGCGCCATCCGCTGAAGGCTTACATCGCAGCCCATCCCAATACGCGCGACGCTTGGATGGTCAACCTGGTGACCGATCCCGAGAAAGCCACCAAGTGGCGAGCCATCGAGCGTGACATGGACGCGCCGAAGATCCTCGACGACTACATCGCCAGCGACCGCGGCCACTGGGCGAGCGAAAAGGTCGCCGCGTACAACAACTATTTGGCCGGCAAGATCTTCATTCCGCAGCCCAAAGGGGCCATGCTCCGGAACGCTTACGAGCGCGAGTCGGGCTTTGCGATCTCGAAGTTCATGATCATCGAAGTCACCGTCGCGATTTTGCTGTTCATCGCCTTCACGTGGCTGGCTCGCCGCCTGACCGCAGGCGGCCCGCCGCGCGGCAAGCGCGTCAACTTCCTCGAAAGCTTCCTGACATTCATCCGCAATGAAGTGGTGCTGCCTGGAATGGGTGAGCACGATACCGATCGTTTCCTGCCGTTCTTCTGGACGGTCTTCATGTTCATCCTGGGCTGCAACCTGATGGGCATGTTGCCCTGGATCGGGGCTCCGTCGGCCGCGCTAGGCATGACCGGGGCGCTGGCCCTGATCGTGTTTGCTCTGGGTCTGTTCCTCGGCATTCGCCAGTTCGGCATCCTCGGCTACCTGAAGAACCTCATGCCTTCGCTCGGCTTGCCGCTGTATCTGGCGGTGGTCATCGTGCCGATGGTGTGGGTCATCGAATTTGCATCGCTGTTCATTCGGCACGGCATTCTTGCCATACGACTTTTAGCCAACATGGTCGCCGGTCACATGGTGCTGCTGGGCATCCTCGGCTTGGCGGTCGGCGTCGAAGCGGCGCATATGGGCATGCTGCAGTGGTCGATCGTGGCGGTGATCTCGGTGCTGGCCACGACGGCGCTGAGCTTCATGGAACTGTTCGTAGCGTTCCTGCAAGCCTACGTGTTCACGTTGCTGGCAGCCATGTTCATCGGCAGTTCGATCCATCACCACTAGTCAGCTGTTATTCGCTAATCGCACACCCGCTCACGCGAGCGAGTTTCCTTCGTACAACTGTTTCCCCATTTCTCACTTGGTACATCGTTAGGCCTTTCCAGTTTCAGGAGAATAGTCAGTGTTCAACATCGCGCGCATTTGCTTTTGGGCTTTGGGTCTGGCTCTCGTTTCGGCTCTCCCGGCTTCGGCTCAAGACGTAGTCACCGGCGGGACCACCATCCCGGGCATCGCTCAGCTGGGTGCTGGTCTGGCCGTTATCGGCGCCGGCATCGGCATCGGTCTCTTGACCAAAGGCGCTGTCGAAGCGACCGCTCGCCAGCCTGAGTCGTTCGGCGACATCCGCATGCTCATGATCATCGCCGCCGCTCTGATCGAAGGTGTGGCTCTGTTCGCGGTGATCGTCTGCTCCTAATGCTGGTTCGCCGCGATGAGCGGTGCCCGATCGGGCATGCCTCGCGGCGCAGCGTTTCAAAAGCAGCGGTTGTTTTGACGACGTAGTGTTCGACGGTTTGGATGTTTGAAAAGCTTCGGTGCTTAGGGTGGAAGCCATGTCGCTATCACGATTAATTGCCTTGTCACTCATGCTGGCTGCGGCCGTCCTATGGGCGGTCCCTGGCTCGGCCGTGCGTGCTGCGGATGAAAAGCCCGCGGGTGCTGCGGCTGCCGAGCACGCCGGTGACGCCCATGCCGGCGAGCATGCGATCGGAGATCCCACGCATGGCAACG
>JBQCEI010001162.1:0-2225 GCA_051960375.1 Aureliella sp.
TAATTTATTAGAAATAAACTTCATAAAAGCTTTAAATTTTTGTGTTTGTTGGTTTGTTTTTTTCTCCTATCAATCAAAAACCTCGTCTGCCCTCTTGGGCGGGGGGTGCCCCCGCCGCAACCGCGTCGGGTTACATGAGAGCCAGACTTCACAATGCAAAACTCTGCGTGATCAAACGAACAAGGCCCGCAAGACTTGCTTGCGGGCCTTTGTGCATTGAAGATTTTGCTGCGGATCGGTGGGCTAGCGGCGGCTACCGCGGAACAGCTGTTGGATACCGTAGGTGAAGAAGGTGCCCAAGCCAAAGTTGACGGCTTCTTCGCACGGACGGTACTGCAGGATCAACGTATCGCCGGGCTGGACGATCGGACGAGTGCGAGGATCATTGATCGCTTTGGCCAGGTCGACTTCGATGGCGATTTGGCCTTTGCAAGGCGTGCGTCGCAGGATGAACAAACGCCCGGGCGGTACACCACCGAAGCTCTGGATGCTTATACCGCCACCGCCTCCTGATCGCCCTGCGTTGATACCGCCGCCGGCCAGAGCCATCGCGGCGAGAGCGTCGAGATCATAGTCGCGGGGCAGGGGCCACTGGCCTGGAGGCAACAGACCGCCGGTATAGAAGAACTCGTTCTCCCGCGATTCCACCAAGACGATGTCGCCGTCTTCCAGCAGCACGTCTTCAGGCCGAATGCTTGGCACCACTCCGACGGGCAGACGCAGCGGAATCCGTAGGACGGTCGGATCTTCGGGCATCGGAGGAGGACAGCTGCACGGATCGCAGTACGACGCGACCATCTCGCCGTACTGGCGGATGAAGGCCGCTCGAGCCGCCTGGTCGGCGCGGCTAGCGCGCAGAACTTTCACTTCGTTCTTGGCTCCCAAGCCCGGCAGTCCGCCGGTAGCCATCAGCGCGTGAAGAATGTCGTTCTGATAGGCCGGCAACTTCACGACGTCGCCTTTGGCTCTCTCGTCCGGTCCTTGCACCCCTCCCCGGCCGCCCCCTGCGCCCTGCTGAGAGAGCGTGTCTTGGCGGATCACGACGACGTTGTACGTGCGCTCGCGAATCATCGTGACCACAGGGCTGACGAATTGGTTGTCGTCTTCCTTGAGGATCTTGGCTTCGATGTAAGCGCGGCGGATCAGGTCGCGCGTCTGGTCGAGCGTCAAGCCGCGAACCTTGAGCGGACGCAAAAGCGGCAGCGAAATCGTGCCGTCTTCGAGAACGGTGAAAGGGAAGCCGGTCGACGGAGGCAGCAAGCTTTCCTTCTCAGGAAAATTCACCGGCGGCATCACCGGCACCGCGTCGGGCTCGGTGAACGGCAGCACGCGGTCGACATAGATGCCGAGCACGTCGCCTTTGTCGAGCACGTATTGCCGTGGCGCCTCCTGGCCGAGCAGCGAATAGTCGATCGGCATCAGGTTGTTCCGCTCCTCAGCGAAGAACTGGGGCGGCAAGCGCGTCGAGGGGATGCCGTGGATCGGCTGTACGAGACTGGTGCAGCCGGTGCTGCCGAGCCCGAGCAGTAAGATGGTCATCAGGCCTGACAGACCACGACATGCGCGGCGAGCGGGGCGCGAATCAGGCTCTGGTTTTGCGAAGATTGCAAGTTTGATCATCATGGCATCCCTGCCGCCAGGTCCACCTGCTATGGCTCCTCATGAGCACACGAAACAGGCGGGGGCGATGAGCGAAAAATGACTGGCTTGATAGAACCACTTACTTGGCACCTACCGAACCACTGCAATGGTTTTCGGCCGGCGCTCTGTCGGAAGATTAGCGAGCCGGTTCGACGAACCCCGGTATGGCGGGAATCGCTTCGACGCCAGGCGGCTGAACCGCACCACCGGGAATCAGCCCCGCATTCGGAATTTCCACCGCTCCCGGCACTGTCGCGCCTGGCATCATCCCAGGCATCGTATTACCGGGTACACCGGGCCACGTTGCCCCAGGCACGGGAAGGCCTGGCGCTACCGCTTCGGGCGCGACTGGACTGGGCAGCGGCGCACCTGGCGCCGTGCCAGCCGGTGTCGGACCGCCCGCCGACGGACAGCAGGCCGGCTCGGTGATCGGATACACCGCGTGTCCCTTGTTCGGGAAGACGCCGGCGGTTACGTACTGAGATTGCATGGTGCTCGACATCTGGATCTGGGACCAGTTGCCGACGCCTTCTTCTTCAGCGGCTCGAGCGCCGTGAGGATAACCGGCGAACCAGCTAGCAACT
>JBQCEI010001163.1:0-2771 GCA_051960375.1 Aureliella sp.
CCGGAACTGCCATCAAATAGCGAAAACCAAGTTGCAGTTTTCTTGTTCTTGGAAAGAGGGTCTGAAGTCCAGTTACTTTGCATATACCCCTGGTCGTAGCCTGGGGCGGGAGACATATCCATGTTGAAGCCCAGCGTCCCGCGAGAGAACAGCCCTCGACTCCAGGCCGTCTGGAACTCGCGGAGTGTCGGCATTCGCCAGTTGGAGAACTGACTAGCATCTTCAGCAGCGAGCGCGAATGCATCGGCGCTATCCCGATAGTATTGTGCCCAATCCGCGGAGAGCTGTGCGCGAGCCGGGTCGGTCTCCTGATATTTGAGCACCTCCGCGTCATAGATAGCCGCATCATTCAAGCAGCGATCAACTTCGGCCGCGAGAACTGCTGGGTAGCTGCTAGCCGCATTTTGGGCATTGCTATAGGTGTACGGCCGATTGGCGCAGGATGTCACGTGGTAGCCCCATACGAGCTTTGACTGTCGATCAAGCCACCCGCCAAGGTCTGGCCGCCATTCATAGTTTGCATTTCCATTGGTCTCGGGAGGTAGGAGCGGGTACTGAGCCGACAGTTGCGTGCCCAATCCCAAGATAAGTACGGTCCCGGCGGTGATGATGCCAAGAAATTTCTGCGCGGATTGCATTCGTCTTTTCCTCTGATTCTTGTTTTGCAGTTTGAAACTAATAGCGCTGCCGAAAAACGTGTGATCTATTGCGCCTCTACGTTTGGTTCTGATAAGGCGCATCGTCTGCACGGATTAGCGTGGCGAAAACCTTCACTATGGCCGCGCCTGTCTGTGAGATATTGAGCGCCGGGGTAACTACGACGCTTCGCGTGAGCCTGACACATTCCGTGCGACCTTCCTAAAAGCATTACTCGCCACCAGAGTCGTTCAGAAACTAATCAACTTTGTCCTCCAAGGCTCGGTGCCCAAACTTGTTGACAACGCCACGAACCACGCAACCCTCTGAGCCAATCGTCCCTTCCCCGGTGGTCGGCTGCTCGCGGGCTGCAGTGGAGTGCCCCCATTTCGTGTCCAGACGTTATGAGGGTACTGGTTGGGTAACTGGTAAAGGTTCGCTGTGCTACTGGAGCATAGACGCAGCCGGAGCGGAAGCAGTATAGCGACGCGCATTCTCCGCCGGTTAGCCGCCACGCGAACTGTGCTGGGACTGACGCGGATGTTGAGTCGAACAAGCCTTCCTCTCGAAAAAGCGCCCGCCACAGGTAATGCAAAGGAACGCTTCAATTTCGAGCTTAAGCACGTGGCATTGTGCACTCTGCGCGGGCAAGCTTTGGCCGGTGGCGAAAACGTTCCGCTAGTACTAGCTCCCGAGAGCAAGCTCCTTCGTTACAGCCAGTTTTGGCTTTTTTCCTGATCGCTCCGGCTACCCCCATGCCGTCACAGCCGCCCTGGGCGCCCAAACCACGATGCCGCCCCGCGCGCGCGGGCTGAGCAAAGTTTTACGCAACCTGCTGAAAGTGGTGCGTTGGCGAGGTATAAAGGTGGAGTTTATGTTACCTCTGTGACTAAGCGCGTCGCTAACTGCGACATTTGTTTCGGGGATGCACAATGGCTGCCGAAGCTGGCGAACCAGATACGGACGCTTTACTTCAGGGGGTTGAAATCGGTGATGAAGATTCGCTACAGAAGTTGCTTAACCGACATCGAAAGCGCTTGCGGAGGATGGTGGAGGTAAGACTAGACGATCGCATTGCTGCTCGCGTCGATGCGTCTGACGTCGTTCAGGATACACTTCTTGAAGCAGCGAAGCGGTTACCTCAGTACCTCGCCGAGCGACCGCTCGCTTTCTTTCCTTGGTTGAGGCAGATCGCCTGGAAACGGATCAGCAAGCTTCACGACTTTCACATCGGTGCTCAGCGAAGGACGATCAATCGAGAATACGAGCAGAATCATGGCTTTTCCGAGGTCTCCCTTGCCCCGCTGGCTCAGAGGCTTCTTTGCCCAAGACCAAGTCCAAGCGGTGTAGTTGTAGATCGAGAGCAAAGACAGCGCGTGCGACTGGCCTTAACGCAGCTTTCTGAACGAGACCGCGAGGTGCTGGTGCTTCGCTTCCTTGAGCACCTTAGCCCCACAGAAATTGCTTCTGTACTAGGCATTCGTCCTGGAGCAGTGCGAGTTCGACAACTTCGAGCACTAGAGAGACTACAGTCTATTTTGGGCGAAACAGGGGAGGATGATCGTGAAGCCAAATCATGACCCCATAAGCACAGGAGCCAGCGTCGAAGACGATTTCGCAGTCTTAGTTGAACAGCTAATTCAGCGATCACAATTACAAGAACCAATTGACTGGACGGCGCTGGTTGAACAGTATCCAGATCACAAGACACAGCTTCTCAACCTAAAGCCAACCTTGCAGGCGCTCCTTGACTTGAGTAGGTCTTTAGCGCAAGTCGGCACCACTGATGGCGTCACCAATTTAGGGAAAGGAATCCCTGCAACACTTGGAGATTATCGACTACTCGGTGAAATCGGCCGTGGAGGCATGGGGATAGTCTACGAAGCAGAACAAGTGTCGCTCCGCAGGCGGGTAGCGGTCAAGGTTCTCCCGCGGTCGGCGCTGCTCGACACGCAGCGCTTGCAGCGCTTCCGCAACGAAGCAATAGCAGCAGCAACGCTCAATCATAAAAACATTGTGCCAATCCACTCGGTCGACTGCGAAGGCGATCTTCACTACTACTCGATGCAGCTAATCAGCGGGCACACCTTACACAACGTTATCAAGTGCCTCCGGGAGCGAGTTATTCCAGGCTC
>JBQCEI010001164.1:0-4247 GCA_051960375.1 Aureliella sp.
AACTGCTGGCCGAACGCTTTAATCCGATCCTCGATGTGTTCGGCGAGTGCGGCGTCAAGTTCGCTCTCGAAGTGCATCCGACCGAGATCGCTTTCGACATCTACACCGCCGAGATGGCCCTCGATGCGCTCGACGGCCGCGAGGAATTCGGCTTCAACTTCGACCCCAGCCACCTGCACTGGCAAGGTGTCGATCCCGTTCAGTTCCTGCGCAAGTTCCCCGACCGAATTTACCACGTGCACATCAAGGATGCGGTCACCAAGCTCGACGGCCGCTCGGGCATCCTCGGTTCGCACATCAACTTCGGCGATCCGCGCCGCGGCTGGGATTTCCGCAGCCCGGGACGCGGCGGCGTGAACTTCGAAGAGATCATCCGGACGCTCAACGACATCAAGTACACTGGACCGCTGAGCATCGAATGGGAAGATAGTGGTATGGATCGCGAGTTCGGCGCTCGCGAAGCCTGCCAGTTCACCAAACGCATCGACTTCGCTCCCAGCTCCCGCGCCTTTGACGCGGCATTCGAAGAATGAGCTCTGACCAAACGAAGATTGTTTACAACGGCGAGCCGCTGGAGATCCCAGCCGGCTCGACCATCGCCGCCGTCTTGTCGCACAAAAGCGTCCGCACCGAAGTGGTCGCCGTCGAGCTGAACCTCGAGATCGTGCCCAGGCAATTGCATGGCTCGACCGTGCTGAGCGAGGGTGACCAGATCGAAGTCGTAACGCTCGTGGGAGGCGGCTGACCCGTGAACACTCCTTCTCTCGCAGCCGACAATGCTTCTTCCAGCAGCGCGGCTCCTATGGGCAGTGCCGCCGCCGACCGGCCGCTGAAGATCGGTTCGCACGCACTGGCCAGCCGCCTGATCGTGGGCACCGGCAAGTACGATACGATGGAACTGATGCGCGATTCGCTCGAGGCGTCGGGGGCCGATGTCGTCACCGTGGCGGTGCGCCGCGAGCGGATGTACGAGCGCGGCGGCCGCAACATTCTCGACTTCATCGATCCGGCCAAGTACCTGCTGCTGCCCAACACGGCCGGATGCTACAACGCGCCCGATGCCGTGCGCGTGGCCAGGCTCGGCCGCGAGATCCTGCGAGCGCTCGGCAATCCCGGGGCTGACTGGGTCAAGCTGGAAGTGCTCGGCGACACCAAGACGCTGCTGCCCGACCCGATCGCCACGGTCGAAGCGTGCGCAAAGCTGGTCGCCGACGGCTTCCAGGTGCTGTGCTACACCAGCGACGATCCGATCGTGGCTCGGCGGCTGAAAGATGCCGGCGCCGCCAGCGTCATGCCGGCGGGCAGCCCGATCGGTAGCGGCCAGGGCATTCTCAATCCGAACAATCTGCAGATCATCCTCGAGTATCTCAAGGAAGGCGATCCCGATTACCCAGTGATTGTCGACGCGGGTGTCGGCACGGCCAGCGATGTCTCAGTCGCTTTCGAGCTGGGCGCCGACGGCGTGCTGCTCAACTCGGCCATCGCCCATGCGCGCGATCCCATTCTGATGTCGAGCGCCATGCGACATGCAGCCATCGCCGGCCGCGAAGCGTACTTGGCTGGCCGCATTCCCAAGCGCTTGTACGCGACCGCCAGCAGCCCCGAAGAAGGGCTGGTCACCACGCGTCCCTACGCGCAGCGGCCGCAGTAAGTCGCCTCTTTTTTACCGCGGAGACGCGGAGAAGCTGACGCGGAGAGCGCAGAGGAAGAGAAGAAGAGAACAGGAATAGGTAATGAGTTCAGCGTGCGTGACGATCGTCGATTATCAGATGGGCAACTTGCGGAGCGTGCAGAAAGCGCTCGAGCATGTGGGAGCCTGCGCGACGATCAGCGATAAGCCGGAAGAGATCGCCGCGGCGGCTCGCTTGATCCTGCCCGGGGTCGGTGCGTTCGGCGACGCGATGCGCGAGCTCGAGTCGCGTCACCTGGTCGAGCCGATCATCGATTTCATCCGCGGCGGCCAACCGTTTCTCGGCATCTGCCTCGGTTTGCAACTGCTGTTCGAAACCGGCGAAGAGGGAGGCTCGCATCGCGGCTTGGGAGTCATTCCCGGACGCGTCAAACGATTCGAACTGCCGCCGGAGTACAAGGTGCCGCACATGGGCTGGAACCGGGTGACAGCCCGCCAGCCCGGCGTGCCGCTGCTCGAGGGACTGCCCGAGAACCCGTACTTCTATTTTGTGCACAGCTATTACGTCGAGCCCAAGGACGAGTCGATCAGCTGGCTCACCTGCGACTACGGCGGCGAGTTCTGCGCGGCGATCGCCCGGGACAACCTCTTCGCCACGCAGTTCCATCCCGAGAAGAGTCAAAACCACGGACTGAAACTGCTGGAGAATTTCAGCCGCCTGCCGGCGTAAATTTTTACCGCGGAGGGCGCGGAGAGCGCGGAGGAGTTATCTGAGCTGCGACTGGAAGTCCGACAGCGATAGCGACCAGAGCTGCTCTCGTCGATCGACGTCCCAAGCTTCGATATGGCCTTGCAAGTCCCACGACAACAGCGCGCCGTCGGGGGCGAAAGCCAAACCGGTCACGAGCGCGCCGCGCCGGTCGAGTGGGCAAATCGGTTGGCCGCTGCCGAGTTCGTAGACCCCCAGCGATGAGTTGACGCCTTCGGTGGCCGCCACGGCCAATCGCTTGCGCTGCGAATCGAGCCCGACGACGGGACACGAGAAATCTCTTTGCCAATGCTCTTTTGCCGAATCGGCCAAGCCGACGTCGGCGCGCAACACATCGGTCAGCGCCACGTGCTCCCACGTCGGGTCCAGCGCGATCTGGGCAGGCGAGGGGATCGCCAGCGGAAGGTCGCGAACCGGTTCGCCCGAGCGCGCGTTCCAAACATGCAGACGGCCCGCCGGCCCCGGCGTAATAATCTGCCGGGAGTCGGACGAGAAAGAGAGCGCGTCGACCGCGTTGGCTGCGTGCTCGAAACATTGCAGCAACTTGCCGGTGGGCCATTCCCAGACGACGGCGAAGTACTTGCTGTCGGCCGCCAGGAGTTTCCCGTCGGGCGAGAACAATAACTGCGTGAACTCCGCTCCATCGACGCTTGCAAACCGCTGCTCTCTCCCTATATCGCGACCGCGCGCACTTGGGCGGTAGTTGTTCAGCCCATAGATCACCCCGTCGAGGCCTGAGAAAGCGACCGCGTCACCGCTGGGTGACAACGCAACGACTTGCGGTTCCAAGTCTCGAGCGCCCAGAGTGGCGATCTTGCGCCCGCGAAGATCGACGAAGACCACGTCGGTCCAGTAACCTTGATCGCGGCTCTGCATCACTTTCAAACATGCAGCCGCCACCGAGCCTTCGCGGTCGATCGAGAGCGGACCGGTCCAGACGCGGCAGGCCGCCGACTTGGGCTGATAGCGGAAACCGCCGCACCAGATGACCAGCCCTTCGACACCCGCGATCAACAGGATCACGACGAAGATCCGCGACCACAGCAGGGCGAACTGCGCGGTTCGAAAAGCCCAGGAGCTTCGATTTGCATTGGATCGGTTGGCTGAATTCATCTTTGGCTACACAAGGGTCAAATAGCACAGCAGTCCCAACTGAAACCCCGTCAGCGCGCCGGCGGCGATGAGCCCGTAGCGCTGGCGCCGGCGATACACTTCGACCAGCACGGCCCATACGAAGGCGGTTCCCGCGAGCTTGACCAGCACGAACAACCACACCTCGCCGCCTTGAAGTTCGAGCAGCCATCGGCCCAGCGGATTCATCTCGACTTCCGCGATCACCTGATAATTAAGAACAATTAATGCCGCGTCGTGCACCGAAACCAAGGCGATGATCAAGCAGCACAAGCCGAAGAAGATTTGACGGAGCCCGCCGCCGGAGACAGCCTCGCGAGGAGCAAGCGGCGCGATGCGAGCGCCACGCGCTATGCCGGTGCCGGGCGCGATGGCCAGCATTTCCACAGAGAGTTGGCCAACCAGACCGCTTTCCATCACTTCCTCCATCAGCTCAGAACACCCGATCGCACGCCCGCTTTCGACGCACTCAAGACACTGCGTCTACAAACCTGCAGCTCGGCAACAGGGGCGGAGCCCACTCAGTACCGCGCGGCATCTTCCATCTAACCCTGGCCCCGCGCGAAAGATGCGGTGCCCGGCAGCCTCGGCTGCTCATTTTTTATCGGCGACCTGCGAGCATTGATTTTGCCGCAGCGCAGATTGCTTGCACGGATCGGTTGTTCGGGAGCTCGCAGTGGGCTCGCGACCTGTAAGGTCGCCTCTGTCAGCCCAGGG
>JBQCEI010001165.1:0-2178 GCA_051960375.1 Aureliella sp.
GTTCGACTTGATTACCGAATTGGCCGGCACCGCAATCAGCAACGTCGCCAGAGCGGCGCGCGGCAACACCAGATCGACCGACTGTCCGCCGGCTTCACCGCGCCGCGTCTTCGATTTGAAGCCGAACCAGTAATGAGCCGGGCTATCGGAGCCAGCCAGCTGCAAGCGAGCTTCATCGAGATAGCGCAGATGGCGCGTGAGCGACTCACCTGCGCTCGGCAGAAACGCCGGCTCGTCGATTGCCACCGACATGCGGCCGATGTTCAGCGGCTGCGAATTCTCGGGCAAAGCGACTTCCCACATCGAAGCGCTCGAGCTGAGCAATTGATCGTTCCAGCGCGCCACATAGACGGCTCGCTGGATGCCGACCGCTTGAACGGCCGACTGGGCCCGGCGGTGTGCTTCCTCGGCCAGCAACCGCTCCAGGTCGTCGATATCGATCGTCAGGTAGTCGGGGGTTACGACCGTGTCGACCTGGTCTTCCGGTACGTAGACGCGCATCGCCTGCCAGCTCGGAGCATTGTCGCCGGTTTGCCCGAGCAAGTGCGCGGCCGATGCCACGACGAAGCAACAGGCAGCCAAGAAGCGCAGAATATTGGGCCGGCCGAGCGAGCAGAAGAGCACGTTCAGTGTCCCCCGCTGTCTGCGATGATCGGCGACTGCGTGCGCGTCGTCGCCATCACTTCGCTGGAAGCATGCGAACCGACGCGCGCCAACGAGTGCTGGTCGCTGGCCTCGAACATGCCGCTGCTCGGGCGAGTCGTAAAGACGCTTCGCCGCCGCACGCGGCTTTCAACCGCCGCCTGCGTGAGCGCATAGAGCAGCACGATCGCCAGCGCCAGCAGCGAAGTCTGACCGACCAGAATCGCCAAGTCGGGCCAGGCCACCGCAAAAGCGGCAACCGCAGCGGCCAGCACGATCACCGAGACCGGATGCCGGAGCACGCGCCAGATGGAAACCGCCATCGCGCAGCCGATCGCCACCAAACCGATGGGCAACCATAACAGCAGTCGCGAAGCGGTCCAACAACGAAACGGAACGACCGGACCATACGTGCTCACCACATAACGGTTGGCCGATTCGGCGAGCGGCTGCTCCTGATTCGCACCGAGCCACTGCTCGAAGTATGCCTGGTCTTGAGGGCTGAAGCGATGCCACCAAAACCGATCCCACACCCAGCGCCATTCCGGCGTTACGCTGTCGGGAACGAAGACCAGATGCTGGCTCGGCGGAGTCACCAGTTGCCAATAAAAATGTTCAAAGCGCGGACAGCCTTCGATCTGAACTGGAACGACGTCGATCGCGTTGTACCATCGCAAGCTGTTGGCCGACCACATCAAGACCTCGAGCGTGTGCTCGCCATCGAGCTGGACGTCTTTGAGATTCAGTTGCAGCCGCCCTTGGCTCGAGCCGCCCATGTTGTTGACCGGTATGCCATCGACGGTCAGCTGCAGACTGAGCAAGTCGGCCGACGGAATCGTGATGGCCAGCAGTTCCTGATGAGTCGAAAACCGCGCGCAGAAGCGATCGAGCCGAGTGCTGCCGCTGACAGCCGTCTGCATCCAGGCGCCTGACACGCGGACCGGCAGCGGATCGACTTCATCCAAGCGGCGAATGCGCAGCGGCAAACTCGCGCTGTCACCCGGTATGTCGATGGTCGTCATGGGCACCGCCGACCAAGCGTTCGAACTCGCCGCGGCACTCAGCGGCTTGGCGTCGCTCCCTCCGGCATCGGCTAGCGACACCATGATGCGCCGGTCGGCGGAAATCGACACCTGGGCTCGGTTGCCGAGTACCGCTTCGGCAAGATCGAGCTTCACCAGCGGCAATCCGATGACGAGCGCATCGGCATCCTCAGTCGAACTGCTTGGTTCGCCGACGTTCGACTTCTCAGCCAAACCGGCCAGCGAAATCTGCGAGCGGATCTCGACGACGACTTTGCCAAAAAGCTTCGGCGCGCCGCTGACGACGAGCTTCACGTCGGCGTCGCCGGCGCTGGCATCGGTCGAGCTCGAGTTGCCCGTTTTCGAGTCGGTCGATTTGGAATCGCCAGCCGACTGAGAAGCGTCTGATGGCGGAGTCGCTTGCCCGTTCGCGGCGTCGGCTGCTGCGCCGCTCTGGCTGTTGGGCTGCGAAGTGCCGGCCGGCACGTCATCCTCTCGCGATCGCTGTTCGAGC
>JBQCEI010001166.1:0-4444 GCA_051960375.1 Aureliella sp.
TGGCCCTTGCGCAGCCGAAGCTCTGCTGCCCAATGTCTTTCATCGCGTCGCTTAGAATCTACAATCACTCCAATGAAATAGATCAACCACTTCGAGGGCAATCCAATGGAACTCTTTCCCTACAAGATTGACTGGAAAGATTACCAAAAGCATTTTCCGACCACCGAGGCTACTTGGCTGCGTGAAATGAAGACGGAGTTTCCGACGCGCGATCTCTCGGGAATGCACGACGCGTATGGTGCTGCGTTTGAGGCAATGAGCGAACATCTTCCGGCGGGCACTCGCAAGGCGCTCGGACTGTTCGTTGCGGCCACTTGCGGCAACTATCTCGACTCGGTCGACTTCAGTCCCTATGAGCCCGAGTTCGATGGCGATCCCGAGGAGTACCTGGATACGCCTTTACCGCACTTGGAGCCGCGACAGATGAAGAAAGTCGCCCAGGCGCTCGAGACGCTCCTGGCCTGCGATTACGAGATCGAAATCCGCAGCGCTTGGCAGAAAGGCCATCCTGAAAAGGACAGCATGGTCTCGGGAACGATCGACGACGCAGACGAATACCTCGCCTACCTTCGCGCGTGGATCGATGCGTTTCAGGAAATCCATGCCGATGGAGCGGTACTCGGTCTCGGCATGGCGTGAGGCGCATACACAGTTTCAGCTTGCTCCCACCGCGATCTCCGCGGCAGAGAAGATTTTTACCGCGGAGAGCGCGGAGAAAGCACCTTTGCGTGAGACAACATGAAAACCGTACTCTGTTCGCTGATCATCCTGGTAAGCAGCCTGACGTCCGCTTCGGCTCAGTCATTTTCGGCCGAGGACTTGGCCGAACTGGCTGCTCTTATCACCGAGAAAACCGATGACCGCTGGCGGATCACGTTTACGGTGACTGATCGAACGCTGCACATGGAGTCGCGAGCGACGATCGCCGGAAGACATTGGCCGAGGAACGCCAGCCCCCGTCCAGGTCGAGCAGTCTCTTGCAATTCGGTTGCGACTAACATCTAAGCCAAGCGCTCAAAGCCGACAAAAGCATGCCGAGCTGTGGCAGCAAAAAGAATCCCTATCCAAGACGATCAGCCCCAATGTCCGAGTTGCTTTGGGATATGAGAAAGGCGGCGAGCAAAAACTGACAAAGGCGGCGTGGCGTCAATACTTCGACTTCTGCGAGCTCGAGCGACAGCTTGACGAACTCGAGCCGCCAACTCTTGTGTTTCGCAGCACTTACTTCGTCGATACCACTCCAGACAACATTCGCTTTGATCGAACCAGCTCACCGACCGCTCGCCAATTGCTTCGCGACCACGAGGTAATTCTCGGTTTGTTTACCGAGCGGTCTCCGCGTCGTGCGCGGTAAAAATCTTTTCTTTACCGCGGAGGACGCAGAGAGCGAGGAGAAAGAAAGGCGAGTACACTCAGAACATTAAAGGAACTCGACTTTATTGAACATATCCTCGGGCTCGAGGCAGTCGTTCATCAGTGCCAAGTAGCGAACAACATTGCCGACGTCGCTTGCTTGCGGATGGCAATAGACGATCCCAGCGTGCTCGACACCTTCTGAGGCAAGTCGAAGAAAATCAGCGTCGTTCGTAAAAATCACTCGCGATTGTGCGAGCGCAAATTCGGCTTGTTGTCCATCCGTCGCGCCGATTAAGCCTGCCTCAGCAGTAGTCGACACGTCGATGCCGCGCCATTCAAGTCCTTTGGCAATGGCTCTCGAGACGTGCTCGTCGAGATGAAACTTCAGCATCGTCCGCTAGGTACCAGTTGAACGACGTAGCTTCTCTTCCAGAACGCTTGGGGGTGCAGAAGCTTTGAACTGCTCGGCGAAGGCCTGATCTTCCTTCATCTCGGCAATAATTTGGTCTCGGTGATCGTAGAGGTAAGACAGGGCTGCGTGCACTTTGGCCAGCGTCAGCTCAGGCAAGCTCTCTGCAATCTGCTCGGCCGACTTGCCGAAGATCTCTGCCTGAGCATAGATATCCTGTATGCGAACTCGAGTACCAGCCACGAACGCGCGCCGTTGGCCCGCTCGGTTTTCTCTCAGTTCGATATGCGTTGCTACTTGCTCTGTCATAGTCTCAGTATATGCCTGCCCCACCCGTCAGCCAATAACATCGGCCTCTGCAGTCTCAGTTCGCTCCCTCCGCGCTCTCGGCGTCCTCCGCGGTAAAACCTTCATTGGCTGGGTTGGAGGGAGTAGGCACTATGTCGCGCGTGCCGGTGCCGCGGGCGGCGACGGCGATGGTGACTTTGGCGGCGCCGGCTTTGAGCAAGCAGCGGGTCAGTTCGGCCGCGGTGGCGCCGCTGGTGAAGACGTCGTCGACCAACAGCACGTGGCGGTCGGCGATGCGTTTGGGGCGGCTGGCGCGAAAGGCGTGCTGGACGTTTTCGCTGCGCATGCTCCAGGCCAGCATGCCTTGCTTCTTGGTGCGTTTGATCCGCCGCACGGCGTGCAAACACAGAGGGCGGCGAAAGCGATCGGCGATTGCGCCGGCCAGCGTCTCGGCGGTTGAAGTGCGATGAGCTAGCCGCCGCGTCCAGTGATTGGGGACCGGCACGATCACGTCGGGCTCGACGCCCGCCGCTTGCAGCTTCTCCGCCAGCAGAGTCCCAGCCGCGGTGGCCAAGGCTTCAAAGGTCGGCTTCTTCATGAGAATGATCGCTTCGCGCAGCCGGCCGCGATAGGGGCCGAGAGCTACCACGCGTTCGAAGCGCCAGCCTTGATCGCGACAACGCATGCACGCGCTGCGATCGACCACCGCCGGGACCGGCATGGCGCACCGCTGACAACAGCTGACGTCGGCGGTGAACACCGCTTCGCAGTCCTCGCACAGATGCCGGCTATCCTCGACCGGCGCCAAGCACCATGCGCATTCCGGCGGCAGCACCAGATTGACCGCCCAGGCCAGCGGCTGCTTTACGAGCGATCCGATATGCTGACCAGTGGACCACCAAGACACAAAGACACCAAGGAATGCAAAGAAGCCCTCGATCAGCCTTGACTACGGTGGCTGCGTTCGGCGGCGCTGGTGATCGATGCCGAAGCGTGCGAACGGATCGTGTCTTCACACTTGGCAAACAGCATGCGGCCGGCTTGCGTTTGCAGCGTGCTGGTGACGACCACGGCGAGCGTTTGGCCGATGCGATCGCGGCCCCCTTCGACGACCACCATCGTGCCGTCGTCCAGGTACCCGATCCCTTGTTCGGGGCCTTCGCCCGCTTTGACGATCCGCACGTCGAAACTTTCGCCCGGCAGGAACTGAGGCCGTAGCGAGGCGGCGATCTCGTTGAGGTTGATCACCGCCACGTTGTGGACCTTGGCGACTTTATTGAGGTTGAAGTCGCCGGTGACGATCTTGCCTTCGAGATGCTTGGCGAGCATGACCAGTTTCATATCGACCGTCTGGCCGGCGAACTCGGGCAGCTCGCGCTCGTAGATCTGAAAGTCGATCTTCTTGAGCCCGCGGAGCTTGTTCAAAATATCGAGCCCGCGACGGCCACGGGCGCGGCGCAGGCGGTCGCTGCTGTCGGCGATCGCTTGCAGCTCGGCCAGCACAAAGCCCGGCATGATGACTTGGCTATCGATGATGTTGGTTTCGGCCAAGTCGGCCAGGCGGCCATCGATGATGGAGCTGGTGTCGAGCACCAGCGGACGCAAGCCTTTCAGGTCGCGGGCGAATTCGACGTACGGGATGATGAAGCGGAAATCATCCTTGGTTTGCAAGAGCAAGCTGGTGCAGCCGTAACACAATATCGCCGCCAGCATCAACTGCGCCGGCGGCGCAAAGGGACTGTTCTCCATCAGCGGCGAGACAGCGACCCAGAGCATGTGAGTGATCAGAAAGCCGACGATCAAGCCGAAATAAATCGCCGAGACCACTTCGATGCGCTTGCGAGGCGTGAAGATATCGACAGCGATCACCGCCAAGGCCAGCAGCACCATGGCCGAAATCACCAGGTACGGCACATACGAAGGCCCGCTGATGTCGACGCGGAAAAAATACGTAGCCGCACCTGCCGCCACGCAGATGAAGATTACGCGAAGAATTAAAAGGGCCATCGAAAAGACTTTCTCACTTGAGGTCGCTGACAGTGCTTCAACAGTACTACGGTGGCCGAACTCGCCGCGTTTAGTTTACACACAAAGGCATTCTTGAAACTATTCCTCTTAGGCGTGCCAACCACCAAAAGCGTGCGGCCAATCGCCTCGCCGGCCTCTATTGGGAGTCGCGAAGCGACGACACGCATTAGCCTCACGACGCGAGTCCATGTAGCCCTACGCGTATGCGAGGGACGAACCTGCCACAAAGCCCGACAAAACATGGTTGGCTTGGCAAGGCTGAATCTGTCTTCGCTCCGGCGCCAAACCCCCCCCCGGCCGGGACCACGCCAACGAGGGGGGGGGGGCGGGAGAAGAGTGGGGGGGGGGGGAGGAGCAGATGAT
>JBQCEI010001167.1:0-2900 GCA_051960375.1 Aureliella sp.
CGCTCATGGGTGGCTCTCTGCTTCAAAAAAAGAACTGTTCAACGTTCCCGTACTTAGATTTTACCGCGGAGGACGCGGAGACAAAAATCTCCTCTTCGCTCGCATCTCTGCGCCTCTGCGTTAAAAAATAAACTATCGCAAAGCTTCCAGCGGGTTCGTCCCTCGCTTACGCGTCGGGTTACAACGAGCCATCGCTACCGCGGGCGCGGTGTGGCATCGATATGGCCCGGCGGAGTCGGGCGCTCGGGCGCCACCAGTCCGCCGTGCAGCAGGTAGCCGACGATCAAGGCTTCCGACTCGCGCAGCCGCACCAGGTTGTTGATGTAGTCAATCTGCAGCTGCAAGTAAGCGCTCTCACTGGTCAACACATCGGTCCAGCGAATGCGGTCGTCCTCGTAGCTATCGAGCTGCACTTCGTAGGCGCTGCGCGATTCGGGCAAAATGACTTGCTCGAAGTTTTCCACGCGCTGGTAAGCCGTGATGTACTGCCGATACTCAGTTGCCAGCTCCTGCCGCAACATCAGCTCGACGCGGCGTATCTCGGCATCCTGGCGGGCGTAATCGGCTCGAGCTTGCCGGATCGTACCTTGGTTCCAGTCCCACACTGGCGCATCGACGAAGACCTGAGTCAGGCCGACGGCTTGTTTGGCCTCGAAGTCCTGTCCGGCTCCGGTCTGCACAAAGATGTTGGGCACTGGCTGGACTAGTTCGCGCTGGACGGTGATGCGGTCGGCGTCGAGGTTGGTGCGAGCCTGCATGAGCTGCGGACTCTCGTCCATCAGGCGCCGCAGAGCATCGTCCCACTCGATCATCGGAATGTGATCGTCCAAACGCCCTTGCAGCCCAGAGAATGGAATATCGGCTCCGACCATCGCCGTCAGCGTCTGCCAAGATTCGCGGAGCGAGTTCTCGGCATCGAGCAGCTGCAACCGCTGTTGTTGCAGGGCCACGTTGGCGACGTGTACGCCGGCTCGCGTCGCTTGGCCGACGTTGTACATTTCGCGGACCGTCAGCAGGTTATCTTCTGCGTTTTTGACTAGTTCCTTCTGCAGGCGAACGATCTCCTGCATGCCGAGCGTATGGAAATAATGCACGCGGACGTCATTGAGCACCTGGTATTGCTGCTCCATGGCGATCCATTCCGACACGCGCGTCCGCGTCAAAAACTTGGCGCGACTCAGTTGCAACTTGTTGCCGGTCGGGATCTCTTGCTGAACGGCGCCGCCCAGGAATTCGCCGGGAGTACCTTTGAGCCCGATTTGCTCTTGGCGATAGAACACCCGCGGGTTGGGCCACAGGCCGGCTTGGATCGCCATGCCGAGCGTGCCTTGTATTTGAGCGTGAGCTTGGATGAGCGTCGGGTTGTGCCGGCAAGCCAATTGTTCGAGCGACTCCAGGTCGAGCACTCGCTGCTCGGCCGCTTGTTCGCCGAGCGTCTCAGCGGTCGGCAGATCGGTCGGCGTCGGCGGGACCTCGGGCGGTGGTAGGAATCTCTCGCCCACATCGGGTTGTAATTCACCGCGCGGCGTCGCTTCGGGCGAAGGGCGGAACAACGGCTCGGCGCCGCTCTCGGTGTCCTTCTTCTTGGCTGTGTCGGGTGGCCGCTGATACGCGACCGGCACGATGGGCGCTGGAGCACCACTTGCTAATGACTCGTGCGCGGATGGCTCGGCCGTAGCGGCTGTTCCCGTGGTTGCCGCTGGGGTCACCGCATCATGCGCTGCGACGGCCGCGCGATTATCGGCGAGCGCCTTGGCTGTCCTGCTCGAGGCCAGCTGGCTCAACGTCGAACCGGTCGGACCGTCGGTGCTGCGACAGCCAACCAAACTGGCCAGCAGCAATGCCGTCTTGGCAACTCGAGACATTGGCAATCCTTTGCACTTTTGTCGATTACAAGTTTCACCGCGGAGGACGCCCAGAACCGGAGAGACTGTCCCCTGCGCAGGCATCGCTACCTGGGCCGCGGCGTGGCATCGATATGGCCGGGTGGCGTCGGACGCTCGGGCGCCACCAAGCCACCGTGCAGCAAGTAACCGACGATCAACACTTCCGATTCGCGGAGCCGAACCAGGCTGTTGACATAGTCGATCTGCAGCAGCAAGTACGCGTTCTCGGCTGCAAGCACATCGGTCCAGCGAATGCGATCGTCCTCGTAGCTGTCGAGCTGAACTTCGTAGGCGCTGCGCGATTCAGGCAGAATGACTTGCTCGAAATTCTCGACGTGCTGGAAGGCGGCGATGTATTGCCGGTACTCGGCACCTAGTTTTTGTCGCAAAGTTAGCTCGATGCGGCGTATCTCAGCATCCTGTCGCGCATAGTCGGCTCGCGCCTGACGGATCGTACCCTGGTTCCAGTCCCACAGCGGAGCATCGATGAAGACTTGGGCCAGCCCCACAGGTTGGTTGGTCTGAAAGTTTTGTCCGGCTCCGGTCTGCACAAAGATGTTGGGCACCGGCTGGACCAGTTCGCGCTGGATGGTGATGCGGTCGGCTTCGAGTTTGGTGCGCGCCTGCATCAGCTGCGGACTCTCGTTCATCAGTCGCAGCAGCGCTTCGTCCCACTCGATCATCGGAATGCGATCTTCTAGACGCCCCTGCAGCCCGGAGAACGGAAGATCGGCTCCGACTGTCGAGGTGAGCGTCTGCCAAGATTCGCGGAGCATGTTTTCAGCTTCCAAGAGCTGCAAGCGCTGCTGTTGCAGGGCCACGTTGGCGACGTGTACGCCAGGTCGCGTCGCTTGACCAACGTTGTACATCTCGCGGATTGTCAGCAGATTGTCTTCTGCGTTTTTGAGAAGTTCTTTCTGTAGGCGAACGATCGCTTGCATGCCCAGCGCATGGAAGTAGTGAATACGGACGTCGTTGAGCACCTGGTACTGCTGCTCCATGGCGATCCATTCC
>JBQCEI010001168.1:0-2915 GCA_051960375.1 Aureliella sp.
CAGTAAGCGTTTGGGTCGAACGTGTAGGTCCAGATCGGCAATTCGTGCTCCAGACTATAGAGCACCATCCCCAACATGGTGTTGCTGTCGATGCACAGCAGCTTGTCGGTTACCCAGTCGATCTTCATCGAGAATGGCGAACCGGCTGACGCCACATTCAATCGACCAGTTGGCTCGGCTCCCGTGACGTCGACGATGAAGATGTCGTTGCGATTGGCCACCGCGATTTTGCGACCATCGGCATGCACGCCAACGCCCGTGCAGCCGTTCATCGGCACCTGGTCGAGCGTCTTGCCGGTGGCCGAGTCGACGATCCGCAAGCCGCCGTCTTCGGGCACATAGACGTACTTGCCGCCGGCCGAGAGCTGCGGCTCGGGCGCGAAGAACGATTCTTGCGGCGTCGACCAAGCGAGGCGCCGCTCGGCGATGTCCCAAGCCATGATGCGGTGGGTCTCGGTTCGCTGGACGATATGTGTCGCTGAGGCGAATCGCACCCAAGGCACCGAGTGGTGCCAGCTGTTATCGCCCGGGAGCCGTGCGTTCCACGAGACGACCGCTTGCGGTTCCTCGGTCGACGGATCGGTTTGCCACACCGTCAGCACCGGATGCTCGTTCTGGTCTTGTTCGGAGACCGCGCGCTTGCTGTAGGTGAGCATCTGCCGCGAACCGGCGTGGTAGTCCATCAGCATCTCTCCAGCCGGAAGCATCTGAATTTTCTTAACGGCTCCTTTGGCCAGCGCCACCCACAGCAAGCGAGTCGGCTGGCTTTCGCCCTCACCGATCGAGGCCAGCACCCAATTGTCGGCTCCTCCCAGGGCGATCAGCGAGCTGAGCTTTTCGAGGTGACTATCGGTTGGAAAACCCGTTCCGGCTTGTGTCAGTTCGAGCCCTTTGCGAATGGGATCGGCGTCCAAGTGCAGGACAGTGCTCTCGGTCTTCGCGTCTTGATGGAAAGCAAATTTGCGGCTAAAGCCTTCGCTGCTGCTAGCGTGCTGGGTATCGAATTCAGTAACTGTCGGTAGAGCCGGCACAGGTAGAGCGGCGATGCCGGCCTGCTTCTGGAATTGCTTAAGGAACGTTTGATCTTTGGGGCTCAGTTTATCGATGCTGACGGAAACTTCCTTCATATCTTCGGTCCGCAGCTCGACCTTGCCGTCGCGGATTTTCAGCAGCGCGGCTTTCACTTTGAATTGGCCGGTGGCGTCGCTCCAGAGTCGCCCGCGTGCAATCGAGCCCGACTCGTACGGGCGACGCACTTTTTCCGGCGGAAAGACTTGCGTCTTGGGCCTGTTGGCAAAGGTGAACTCGGCCAGCACTTCTCCCTTCTTGTTGAAATCGCGCACCTTGGCCGGGATCCAGGAATTGAGGAACAGGACTTCGACATCCTCATCGGAAGTGTACTTCTCTGCAGCTCCCGCCCGTTGGGGTGCTCCGAGACCGAAAACCAACAACAGTGCGAGAAGCGTGGAACGAACCGGCCACATCACTGGTTACCTCAGATAAGAATAAGAAAAGACATTCTTAGCCGCGGAGGACGCAGAGAAACGGCCTCTGCGCACTCTGCGTCTTTCTCCGCGCTCCCTGCGTTAAAAATCCTATAGAAGCCGTTTAGGCTATACCTTATCGGCCGCCGGGACCTCAAAACCTCTATTGTTGGGGTCTTTAAGCAAGCGGTTGGCCGCTTCGGCATGTTCGCCGGTATGCCGCTCGGTGTTGGGGTCGAAAGCCAGCCAGGGACCGACGTTGTAGTGGTTGCCTTCGGTCGGAATCCCCACGCCATCGTGCATGACTTCATGCAGTTTGACGAAGTGTTCGTGCGCCTCGCGATTGTCTCCGAAGCGGCCGGTCTTGGCTTCGAACGGAGCCGGCGTACCGAGGCGATACGAGTTGTTCATCAGGTGGCCGAGCACGCAGCTGTAATGGGCTGCTTGAGCGGTGCCGTTGGCCAGTTCCGGTTTGCCTTGGCGGCAAGCCGTGATGAACGCTGTCCAGTTGCCTCCAGGAGTGACGTCGCCGTCGGGTACGTCGATCGGTTCTCCTTGTGAACTGCCCTTGGCGTAGTACTTCTTGCCGATGATCTTGCCGCCATCTTCGAAGTAATATTCGTTTTCGACTTGGTGCTTGTAACCTTTGTAGTTGACGTTGCGAACATTAAAGAAGACCGACTGGCCGTTGGGATATTCGGCAACCGCCATCATCGTGTTGGGCGTTTCGCCTTGGTCGTTCCACTGGAAGCGGCCGCCGATCGCCATCACTCGCACGGGGTGCGTGACATCGTCGTCCAGAGCCCAGCGAGCGATGTCGAGCTGGTGCGTCCCCTGGTTGTTCAAGTCGCCGTTGCCCGTGTTCCAGAACCAGTGCCAGTTGTAGTGCACGTAGTTGCCGTGATACTGGTCGACCACCGCCGGCCCGCGCCAGAGTTTCCAGTCGAGATTCGCCGGAGGCTGCGAGACCGGTTTGGTGCCGATGCTGCCGCGCGGCTTGCAGCAATAGCCGTATGAGATTTTCAGCTTGCCGAACTTGCCCGCGCGAATCGCCTGGTGCAGTCCCGCTCGCCAAGCATCGCTGCGCGCCTGCGTGCCGTGTTGGATGACGACGCCGTATTTCTCCTGAGCCGCCACGGCGACGCGCCCCTCGGCCACATCGTGGCTCATCGGCTTTTCGACATAGACGTGCTTGCCCGCTTGAGCTGCCCAGATCGTCATCAGCGAGTGCCAGTGGTTGGGCGTGGCGATCGAGATCGCATCGAGCGACTTGTCTTCGAGCGCTTCGCGGACGTCGGCGACCCCCTTGGTCGTGAAGCGGCCGTCGGCTTTCTCGCCCAGCGCCTTCAGAGCCCCGGCCAGCACCTTGGCATCGGGATCGATCAGGTAAGCGATCTCGACGTTCGGCTGGCTGAGCCAACCGGCGATATG
>JBQCEI010001169.1:0-2192 GCA_051960375.1 Aureliella sp.
AGCTCTGACTTACAGCGACCAGCTCGAGCGGGCTCAGCAATTGGTTGCCAAAGCGATCGCCATCAACTCACGTAATCCACAGTATTACGACACGCAGGGAGAGATTTATCTGATCGCGGGCCGGCCGCTCGATGCGATCGAAAGTCTCGAGAAAGCGATCGCCATCGCATCCGACCGCAGGCACACGCGCGAGCTGATGGTCAAAGCCTACCGAGCCGCCGGCCTAGAAGACCTCGCCGCCCAACAGGAAGCAATGCTCGCCGACAACCAACCCACCTCCGCGCTCTCCGCGTCTCCGCGGTAAAAACTCGGAACCGAGGGCGTCACTTGGCGCGCTCGTCCTTCCACAGCGCAAGCCACACCAGGTAACAACCGGCGATGCCGGCGATCGCGAAAAAGAGGATGGCCAGTGTCGTGATGGTGCCGGCGCCGACCTCGCCTATCAGTGGCCGGAGCAACAGTGCGGCGGCAAGAATCATCGCCGCAATCACCAGCCCGGCGGTGATGCGGTTGGCGATCTTTTGCAGGCCGGCGATGAGTCGATCTTCGTCGATCGCGTCGACGTGCATTCGAAATTCATTGTCGGCCAGCATGCGCGTCAAGCGATTGACGCGCCCGGGCATCTCGGCCGAAAGCTCCGCCATGTCGGCCAGCGATCGATAAGCCTGCGAGATCGTAAAGCGACTCGTCGCCACGTTGCGAATCGCTCGCTCGCCAAAGCGATGCACCGTTCCCATGATGTCGATGTTGGGATCGATGAACCGCAGCGTTTGTTCGAGCTGCGAAATCGCTTTGCCGAAGAGGATCATCGGTGGCGGCATCACCAACCCATGCAAGCCGCCGGCGCCCATATACGCGAACACTTGCTTGCCGAGCCGGCTGCTGGGATTGGTGCTGTGCTCGGCAGTGATCGATGCGACTTCGCGGCGGAATGCAACCGGATCGAATCCCTTTTCGGTTTCCCCCAGCTCCATCGCCACGTCGGCTGCTTGATCGCCCTGGCCATCGCACAGCAGGAGCAGAAACCGAGCGATCTCCTGCCGCATCTGCACTGGCAGCGCGACGGTCATGCCGCCATCGAGCAAGGCGAGACGGTGGTTGTTCGTCCACAGCAAGTTGCCTGGATGCGGATCGGCGTGAAAGAAACCTTCGACCAGGATTTGTTGCAAGTAGCACTCGACCAATTGTTCGGCCAGGCGTCGGCGATCCAGTTCGATGAGGACGCTGCCACTGAGATCGGTCAGCCGCTTGCCCGGCAGGTATTCCATGACCAGAACCTGACGGCGCGTGAAGTCTTGGATCACGCGCGGCACGGTCAAAAGATCAAACCGATCGACGACTTGCGCCAGCCGATCGAGCCCTTCGGCTTCGCGGCGGTAATCGAGTTCTTTCTCCAGCGCGAATTCGACGGCCTTGGCCATGCTGCTGAAACGCAGTCGTCTGCCCAGGTCGGTTGATTTGTCGATGATCGCGGCGATCTCTTGGATGGCAGCCAAGTCTTCCAGCGCCTTTTGACCGGCGCCCGGCCGCTGCACTTTGACCGCAACCTCACGACCGCTGCGCAATCGCGCATGATGCACTTGGCCGAGCGACGCGCAGGCCTTTGGGCATTCATCGAACTCTGCAAAGAGCTTGAGCGGACTTTGGCCGAACTCGCGCTCGATGCACTGCTTGATGATGACCGAATCGATCGGCGCCACGTTGTCTTGCAATCGCGCCAGCGCAGCTGCGTACTCCGGCGGCAAGACATCGGTGCGCGTGCTGAGCAGTTGCCCGGCTTTGATGTAAGCTGTGCCCAGCTTCTCGAGATCGCGGGTCAGCTCTTCGGGCTTGGAGCGGTCGACTGGCTGCGAGGGGTCAGCCACGTCCGTAGAGGTCGGCCCAGGGGCGACTGAGTCAGGGTTCGGTGCGTGCGTCGTGCCGCGGTCGCCGACGGCTATTGAGGCTGCCAGATCGCCTAGACCGTATTTCCATAAGAGCCCTGTGATCGTGGCGTACTTGGGAATATGTTTCAGTCGCATTTGACGGCCCATTTACGCATGGCGTGCTGCGCGTCGGAAAGGTGCACGCCCTATTGCTCGTGTTCGCGCCGCCCGTCAATCTGGTTGTCGAATCTTGACGTGTGAGTCGGGCTTTGCGGTTCGGCGTCGCCAAAGCGCCAGGGCGGTTCTCTACCAATCACAGCCGCGCCA
>JBQCEI010001170.1:0-2439 GCA_051960375.1 Aureliella sp.
TGGGCCAGACCAACTTCGAGCTGCCGAGCGATGGTACGCGAGCGCTGGCAACCGATCTGGATTGGGTGCTCGATATGGAAGACGAGCAGCTGGGCGATGGCAAAGTCGTCGACGGCGTGCGCGGAACTCTTCGGCTGAAAGGTCGTCGCGATGACGTGCAGTTGCAAGCGGTCGGCTGGGCAAGCATCGATGCGGTCAGCGTGCGAGGCGTGCCGGTGACGCAAGTCCGTGGCCCGCTGGCGCTCGTCGGCAACCAACTGTTCTTCGGTTCGGAAGTTCAAGGACACTTCGACCCGGCGACCGGATTGAGCGTGGCCGACGTGACCGCTGAAGCATTGTCGGGCAAACTCAGCCTGTCTGGTTCCGGCCAGCTCGATAGCGGCAAGTTCCAGATCCAAGCGAAACTGGTGGATGCCGATTTGCGATGCATGCTACAAGACCTCGGCGCATCGCAGGCGCCGACCGACGCGCGTTGTCAGGTGGAATTGGCGCTGGCGGGTGTGCCTTGGCAACCACAGACCTACAGCGGCAACGGAGCGATTCATCTAAGCGACGCACAGCTCTATCAATTGCCGACGATGATCCTGCTGCTGCGCAAGCTGTCGGTGACACCCACCGACAAAGCGGCTTTCCATACGGCCGACATCGCCTTCACGATCGATGGCGACCGCATTCCGCTGACGCTCAGGTGCGACGGCGATTTGCTGAGTCTGCGCGGCAGCGGCTGGACGAACTTTCGGCGCGAACTCGATCTGGAACTTTACAGCTACGTCGGAGGGCGAGTGCCGGTCTCGAGCGTGCTGACGCCGCTGGTGGCCGAGTCGCGCTATGCGACCTTCATGTCGCTGGAAGTCGATGGAACGCTCGACAATCCGCGCATCGAACGCCGCGCGTTCCCGCAACTAGCGGTGCTGCAGCAGATGTTCCCCGACAAGGTGCCCGCGGGCGAAGAACCCAAACGGCCTTTGGGGCGACTGTGGCGCGAGCGGGCTGATGAACCGCAGACGGCGAGTTCGGGCGAATCAGTCGCGCCTGAGCAGCGGTAGTTTTTTACCGCGGAGCCAATGTGTGGCGCTGGCTCTGCCAGTGTCTTTTATTCGAAGTATGTGCAGTAAACTTGCTGGTGTGGTTTCAAATGCCACATAGTCAACCAAGCCGAAACTTCGCGAGCTTCTTAACCCGATGGTGTTGGAGCGATTACAGGGGCATTCCGGTTGGGAGACTTCGACTAAGAAGACACTGGCAGAGCCAGTGCCACACGACGCGCGGAGATGAAGTAGGGTTTAAGTAGTGCGCTTACCTACCTTTGCCGGGAGGCCCGGTTATGCAGATTCTGCCATCGACAGCTGCCAGTGCGGCGGCGGGGAACGTCTCGCAGGCGACCAGCCGCGATCGCGGTCCGGGCGCGACTTCGGAAGCCGCTCATCTTGCATCCCCCAACGGCGTCGAACGCATCGCTCGCGGCGAAGCGGCCGACGCTGACCGCGACGCTCAGGGCGGCGGCCAGGGACTGGGCGCTCGCGGCGAGCATGCTGCCGACACGGAAGCCTCTGCCGCCGAACTCAACAGCGGCTTGCCAGTCAGCTCCTTTGAAGAACCCAGCCAGCTCGACATCGTCGGCTAAGAAAATCTCCGCGCTCTCCGCGTCCTCCGCGGTAAAACCTCTTCAGTCGGTATCGACGCGATCGAGATGCCCGCTGCGGGCGATGGCGCGCAGGAGCCGCAGCCCGATCAGCACGCTGACGACGTAGCCAAGCATCCCGAAGAGGCTCAAGCGTTCGATCCCCAGCCAAGTCCGCTCGGTGAACAGCAGCGGCGGAACTTTGAACGCCAGCAGAATCGACGAGCCGAGAAAGAGCGAGCTGACGAGCAAGCCGAGCACCAGGCGATTGACCGACGGGCTTAGGCCGCGATGCGATAGATGCACGTCGAGCTTGCCTTCCTGGACCAGCTGCATGATGCTGCTGATCTGACCGGGCAGCGTCTCGAGCAAGCTCTCGACTTCAAAGTAGATCCGCCGAAGGCGTTTTACTTGGCGCCTCGGGGACATTCGGCGGATCCACATCCGCCGGAAGAAAGGCTGCATGACCTCGATCAAGCTGAAGTTGGGCGAGAGTTGCCTGAGCGTTCCTTCGAGCGTGATGAGCATCTTGATCAGCAACGACGTTTGCGGCGGCAGCGTGATCTGGTGGCGGTGCAAAATGTCGGTCATGTCGGTCAGCGCGCCGCCGAGGTTAAACGTGGCCAGCGGCTGCGAACCGTAGGTCGAGATCAGATCGGCCACGTCGATCGACAGCGTGCTTTCGTCCAAGCGCGGCGGCGTGCGGCCGACGCGTTTGATCAACGAGGTGAGCAAGGCCGCGTCGCGCGACAGCACGGCCATCAGCATCTCTTCGAGCATTTCGCGCAAGCGGTCGTCGATTCGCCCGCACATGCCGA